>JANNDD010000608.1:0-13750 GCA_031387365.1 Armatimonas sp.
ACCAACGGCGGGCGCACCTTTGCGTGGCGGCACGGTCTATCTCTGGCTCTTTGCCGGGCTGGGCATCGGAATCGCACGTCTCAATGGGCTGAGCTGGGATCGTCTCACTGGAAAAATAGCCGACCGCCCCCGTCCGCAGCCGCGCTGGGTTCGACCACTCGAAGGCGACCAATGAGAGTGCGCGATCTCTCGATTGTAATCGTCTCCTGGAACACAAAAGAGCTGCTTCGCGCCTGCCTGGCAAGTATCCAGGGTGTTGATGCCGAGGTATTTGTCGCCGATAACGCCTCAACCGATGGCAGCGCCGAGCTCGTCGAAACCGAGTTTCCTGGTGTGACGCTGATCCGTACAGGGGCGAACTTAGGGTTTGCGAGAGCCAACAATCTTGCGCTAAAACAGGCGACGGGCCGCTATTGGCTCCTGCTCAACTCCGACACCCTGGTTCCCAAGGGCGCTCTGGAGGCACTGGTTGTGGCCCTAGACTCCCACCCCGAAGCCGCCGTCGCAGGCGCTCTACTGCTCAATAACGATGGCACACTCCAGAAAAGCTGGGCGCGCTTCCCGGATCTCAAGAGCGAGCTCTCCGGCACACTGGATCGTAGCCAGTGCCCCTACTCCGATGCGCAGCTCAGCGTCGAAGCGACGCGAAAAACCCTAGCCCCCTTTACCTGCGACTGGGTGGGCGGTGCGGTTTTCGGTGTCCGCGCCACGGCAGCGCAGCAAGCGGGCCTGCTAGACGAGGCATTTTTCATGTACAGTGAGGAGACGGAGTGGTGCTATCGTCTTAAGTATGTCACGGGTGGCACCACCCTTCTCGTGCCCACGTCGGTCGTCGTTCACCTGGGCGGTGGCTCCAGCCGCGCCGTCCCTAAAGCCACCCGCAAGCGCATGTGGCGCTCCAGCCTACGTTTCTTCGGATTAACCAAGGGGCCCATTGCGGGCTTGCTTCCCTCCGCCATCGCCACGGGCCGGTATCTGCTCTCGCCGCTTCGGAGAAAAGTATGAGAGCAGAGAAACGTATCAGGGTGGCCATTGATGCGCGCCCCCTCTCACACCCACAGGCAGGCGGTTACCGCTCCTACGTGAGTGCGCTGGTAGCCGGGCTCGCAGCGCTTGCTCCGCCGGATATAGAAATCCTACTCTACTTAGATCGGCCCCTCGAAACCACGCTGCCTTTTGAAACACGCATACTCTCACCGTCACGACTCAAGACCGATTTTTACTTATTTGCCCAGCAAGTTAAAAAAGACCGACCGAATCTTGTCCATGGAACCGTCAATTACTTGCCACTAGGAATCTCGACCAGAACGGTTCTGCTACTCTACGATGCCTTGCTCCTCAAGCGTTATCCGTGGGAGGGAAAACTTCAGCGCTCTGTACGACAGAGGCTCCTTAATGGCTACTGGGCCGCTCTCATGCGCCGCTCAGCCCACACGGCAACGCGCACCTTCACGATCTCGCGCGGCGCGGCGCAGGAGCTAGCCTCCGTGCTGGGAGGCGCACCAGAGCAGTTTCCGATTGTCCCGATTGGTCTGACAATGCCCCTTCCCTGCCCGGGAATCGTGCGTGAGCCAAACACTCTGCTCGCCATTGCCGCCCCCGATGCCCGAAAAAACATCGAGGTGCTCTATACGGCTCTGCCACTTCTGGCGGATCTTTCTCTCACGCTCAAGCTCGTGTGCACCTCGGCGTACACGGAGAGCGCTGCTGAGGAAGCAATTGCACGGCGTGGCCTTAAAAATATCCAGCTCCTAAGGGGGCTCGACAATCAAGCGCTCTCGGATGCCTACGCCCGTGCGGGCGTCTTTGTCTTTCCCTCGCGACTGGAGGGGTTTGGCTTGCCTCCACTAGAGGCGATGCAGGCGGGAACCCCCGTTGTCTGCTCCAATGCGCTTCCGATGCCGGAGGTTCTAGGCGATGCCCCCCTCTACTTCTCTCCCGAGAGCCCTCAGGAGCTTGCGGCTGCCGTGCGCCGCTTGCTCACGGAGCCAACCACACTAGGAGCGCAGTGCAGTGAGCGCGGTCGTCAGCAAGCAGCCCTCTACACGCTCCGTGCGATGGCCGAAAAAACAGTGGCCCTCTGGCGTGAGGTAGCGGCGTGAGTGAGGAAAATGGCAGGAGCAAGCCGTGCGTGCTCTTTCTGGCGCACTTGCTCCCATGGCCACTGGAGGGTGGTGGCCAGATCAAGTCGTATCATGTCCTGCGACAGCTCTCCCAAGCCTACGATATCAAGCTCCTTGCCCTCACACGAAAGGCCGATGAAGCCCAGAGCGTCGAGCCGCTTCGGGAGTTTTGTGTGCTGGGAGTGGAGACAATCCCCCTGCGTCGAACGCAGCGATCCAATCTTCTTGCGGCAGGCGGTGCTTTGGTCACGGGGCGCTCGTTTATTGTCCAGCGCGACAATACCCCCGCACTGAGAGCAGCCTTGGCGCGGGAACTGGCGACACAGCGCTACGTCGCCCTTCACACAGACCACCTCCAGATGATGCAGTTTGTCCCGGAGACCCCTCCAGGGGTTAAAGTTATCCTGGATGAGCACAATGTGGAGTTTCGCATCCCTCAGCGCCTCGCACAGACATCGAAAAACCCGGTATGGAGGCTCTATGCCCGCGGCGAGTGGAAGCGCTTGCGTCGCTTTGAGCAAGCGGCACTGCGACGCGCGGATCTCACTCTGGCGGTCTCCGACGAAGACCGGGAGACTTTAGAGGATTTAGCAGGAGCCGAACGGGGTAGAATCAAGACACTGCCGATTGGTGTAGACACGCAGTATTTTCAAGCCTGCACCCGCAAAACACTCTCCAAGACCCTAGTCTCGATAGGCACGATGTACTGGCCACCAAATATTGATGCTTTGTGCTGGTTTTGCAGCGAGATTCTGCCGAAGATACAGGAGAGAGAATCTAATACCAAGCTGATGATCGTCGGGGCAAGGCCCACACCGGAAGTCCAGGCACTGGCTGCGAACCCCGCAGTGACCGTGACAGGCTCCGTGGTGGATGTCCGGCCCTACGGCCAAGACTGTGGAGCCTTTATTGTGCCTCTGCGCTCGGGCTCTGGGATGCGGGTAAAGATTCTCAACGCTCTGGCAATGGGTTTGCCGACGGTCTCAACGACCGTGGGGGCGGAAGGGATTGAGGTGACAGACGGCGAGCATATACTCCTGGCAGACACGGCGGACGAGTTCGCGGCGGCGACGCTGCGATTGCTCTCTGATCCGGTACTGTCCGCACGCCTGGCCCAAAACGGGCGCACACTAATGGAGAGTCACTACGGCTGGGACGCCATCGGAGCACGTCTGCGCGGCTACTATGCGGAGGTTCTCGGCCTGTGAAGCTGCTTTTTATCGCCCCCTATATCCCCTCACCGATCCGAGTTCGCACCTACCAGCTCCTACGGCAGCTTGTCCGTCTGGGGTGTAAAGTTACCCTAGTTGCCCTAGAAGACACTCCCCTGTCGGAGAGTCTTCGCACGGAGCTCACAGAGCTCTGTGATGCCACCTACTTCGTGCCCCTCCCGCGCCGTGAGGCGAATCTTCGGTGCCTGACAGCACTGCCAACTCCCAAGCCACTCTGGGTCGCGTACTGCGACAGTCCTCTTTTGATCTCAACCGTGCAGAAGCTCGTCCAGACGGAACAATTTGATGCAGCACACGTCGAACACCTGCGAGCGGCCACAGTACGCAAGGCCTTGGGAGACCTTCCCTGTGTCCTGGATGCCGTAGACTGCATCACCGCACTCCAGCGCCAGATGTTCGAGCAGAGTGCCGGCATCGGACAGCGGCTCCTGGCTTGGGAGGAGTCCGTCAAGCTGCGGCACTGGGAGCCCCGCGCCTATGCCGACTACCATGAGATCGCGGTCACGAGTCAATTTGATGCGGAGGCACTGAGCGCCCTAGGAACGCGTCCTCAAATCCATGTCATACCCAACGGGGTAGATTCAGACTACTTCCACCCCGATCCAAAAATAACTCCAGAGCCTGAGACACTTGTTTTTAGTGGAAAAATGAGCTATCGTGCCAATGAGAACGCGGTTCTCTGGTTCGCAGCCCGACTGTGGCCACGACTTAAATCAGAATGTCCTAACCTTCACTGGATAATTGTCGGAAGTGAGCCCAGCAAGGCTATTCGGGCACTGGCAGTAGATAGATCAATCACTATAACTGGCTATGTGGGTGATATCCGCCCTTATTTATCAAAATCAGCAATTGCAATCTGCCCCCTCCAAATTGGAGTGGGTATTCAGAACAAAGCATTGGAAGCCATGGCAATGGGCAAACCCGTTGTCTGTAGCCCCATAGCGGGTCGTGCCCTCGTTGAGGCAACACACCAAGGTGGCATAACCATTGCAGAATCAGACGATGCCTTTATCGCCGCGTGCCTATCTTTTCTTCGTGAGCCGGAGCGCCGAAAGGCGGCAGGGATGGCCGCCCGACAGTTTGTGGAAAGGCATCACCGCTGGGACTGCACTGCAAGAGCCTTCACGGAGCTTTATGCACAAGCAGGAGCCGCGTGGTAAACCCTGTGTACAAACAAGAACGAGATCATATCAGAATGGAAACCCAGGCCTACACCCCCCCTGTCCCCGTGACGGCTCCCACCGCCTCGCGAACCAGCCATCACATGCTCTACTTCACGACTAAGCGCTTAATTGATATTGTCGGCTCCCTCTTAGGCCTGATTCTTTTGTTTCCGGTCTTCGTCCTTCTTGCGCTACTGGTGCGTTTTTCCTCACCCGGCCCCATCCTCCACCGACGGCGCGTACTCTCCCACCAAGACTACCAGGGGGGAGTGCCCGATAACTTTGATGCCTTTAAGTTCCGCACCATGGTCGTGAATGCAGATTTCTTGCTGGAAATGCACCCGGAGCTCATGGCGGAGTTCCAGAAAGATTTTAAGCTGCGCGATGATCCCCGTGTCACGAAAGTGGGCCATAAGCTTCGCCGCGCCAGCCTGGATGAGTTTCCTCAGCTCTTTAACGTCCTTCGAGGACAGATGACACTGGTTGGTCCACGGATGATCTCGCCGCCCGAGCTCGCTATGTACGGTGAGTATTCCACCAAGCTGCTTTCGGTTAAACCTGGCCTGACGGGGCTGTGGCAAGTGAGTGGGCGACAGAATGTTTCCTATAATGAGCGCGTTAAACTTGATATGTACTATATTGATAATCGCTCGCTTATCCTAGATATCGAGATTCTTATGAGAACCGTGGTGAGTGTCCTCAAGCGGCAAGGCGCATACTAGGGCAATCTCCGATGACTCTAAATCGGCTGGTTCGCAATGCGCTCACCCTCTTGTTGCTGGCAGTTCCTTGCCTGCTTCTGCTCCCACGCCTCAAGACCCCCGTAGCCTTGCCCCCTGCAGCAATGGAACAGGTTCTTGTCTCACGTTACACGGCGGCAAATAATCGGCTGGGCACCCCTTTTATACGGCCTCTGGACGCGAGCCGCCTGACTGCCTACGGAGACGGTGCCCTGCCGGACATGCGCCATGGGATTCTCTACACGGGGCTGGTGGCTGTGAGCATGAAAGCCTTGCAAGAGACACGAGGGGGTCAAGGCCAGCGGGCAGCGACGTTACTGGGAATTTTCCTGCTACTGAGCAGTAGTTTGGTAACCCTCTGGCTTGCCCGCCGCTGGTTCCCGCAGCGCGATGGCCGCCGCGCAGCCCTTCTGTTTGTTTGGAGTGGCGGCGCAATCCTTGCCACCGTCCTGCCAGGCCCGGGACTCCTGCTCGCTCTGCTAGGTGCACTCCTGTACGCCACCCTGGTTCCCCTTGATGTTCGTATGTCCAGCAAGCGTGCCCCTCTCTCTCTGGCGATTATCGCAGGTGTGCTCTGGGGGCTCTTGTTCCTGACGATCTACTCCGCCCTTCTGCTGCTCCCCCTACTTTTTTGGCATCTTATTCGCGTCACCCGCCGGGATGTGAGAGTAGTCCTAGCCTTTGGTGTTGCTGCCAGCATCGTGGCCGCTCCCCAGCTTCTTCGCGCCTACAAGTTTGCCCACAACCCTCTGTTTCATAGCCGAGGGCTCGAGCTCACCATGCGAACGGAGAGCTATCCAGGAACCACGCTCTACCATGCCACTTCCCTCCCCGCGACCCTCACGAGCTATCTGTCGCGCGGTGGCCATGTCGAAGTGGTGGCTAGAACGGGCCATACCCTTACGGCGCTGGTTCCGCGTTCCATGGCCACACTGGGTCTTGCGCTGCTTCTTTTTCTTACCTCAAGCCTGATCCGATTTACGGATGACCGGCTCAATACGCTCCGTCGCTTGCTCTTGCTCGCACTTCCCCTGCATCTCGCCGCTCTGAGTCTTTTCTTTCCCGCAGAGGAGTGTGCCGAAGTGCTCCTGCTCTATGCACCCGCGGTTGCCGTGCTTGCCGCAGGCTTTCTCGAGACAGTGGTGCATGCCCGACGCCTCCCCCGGCTCCATAGCCGCGGGGTCTTGCTCCTCTGGACTTTTGGGTGCTGCCTCTCCGGAATCGCTCAGCTCCTCGCACTGCGTGCCGCCCCCGCTCCCCCGCGCCTCTATAGTTTCTTGGGAGCCAGTGGGAAGTACTTGGAGCAGATCCAGACCCAGGGCGATGGCGTTCTAGCGGCGGATGATGCACTGGCCATGGCCTACTATGCCAATATACCGGTGACACTTCTGCCGACGAGTGCAACCGACTTTCTGGAGCTGGAGCGGCAGCTTCACAAGGAGATTGTCGGCTTTGGTATCACGCCCTCGATCCGCTGGGATCGCCCCGAGAATGCGGCAATCCAGCCCTGGGCAGAGACCTACCGGCGGGTGATCGGGCTCTTCTCCCTCTCCGAGCTTCTGCCAACCGCTGAGAGCAACGCACTGCGTACACGGATCTCGTACCCGCAGGAGCTACTCCCTGCGATCCAGAAATTCCAGGTGACTCCCATCAAAGAGCCCCAGTTTGGCAACGACTTTTCGGCTTTCTTCTGGGACCTAGACTATGTCAAGTCTCAGCCACGCTGAGCCAGAAGACGTGCTGCCATGGTCAAACAAGCCACCGATTTCAGATCCTGAATACGCCCGTCCGTGATCGCCGCCAGCGCATCGCTGAGAGAGAGAGGCACGGTCTCGACAAACTCATCGTGGTCCGTGTGGGCTCCTGGTGCCGCCACCAGCTCCTCTGCCAGATACCCCCATATCTTCTCAGTGCAGTAGCCGGGTGCCACGTAGGCTTCGTAGAGCGGAGTCAGCTTGCCGGGGGTAAACCCGATTTCCTCGGCGAGCTCGCGCCCCGCCGCAAGCGCGGGGTCTTCTCCCTCCTCGATCCCTCCTGCGGGTACTTCTAAGAGTGTGCCCCTTGTCGGCAGACGGAACTGCCGTACCAGCAAGACATTGCCCGCCGCATCCAGCGCCACCACGGCGATTGCTCCGCCATGCTCAACGACTTCACGCTTACCAGGTTTCCCGTTGGGCAGCAAGATGCTGTCTACGCGCAGGCTCACCACACGCCCCTCATAGAGCCGCTGGCTCTCAGTGACGGTCTCAGTCAGGTTCATCTTTTTACTTTTCCTCGATAAAAATCGGTTTTACCAGCCACTCGGGAACGCTCAACGGCTCGCCAGTACGGTCTAGCGTACCGGAGAGGAGCAAATCGGGAAGCTCCCGCTCTGCCCTTGCAAGAACCGCTTCGAGTGCCGTACTGGGAAGCTCCTCTTCCCCCTCAAAAAGGCTGTACTCGGGCAGGAGACGCGCCCCAAAATCATCCACAAGAAAGACAGCCCACGGCAGGTCATCTTCCACTCCACTCGCATCCCAGACTGTCGCGCAGTAACCCGAGTCCGCTCGGTAGGCCAAGCTGCACTCGACATCCTCAATATCTAGATCCGTTCCCTCGGGCAAGAGCGCGAGCCAGTGGAGTGGCCCAGGAACTTCCTCGTCGGCCTGGATCTCGTTCCAGGCAGCAAGCAAGACGTGCTCAAACCAGCGAAAGTGGGTCTCGAAAGCAGCGAACTCAGAATCATCGGGGGTAAAGAGCATTCCCATAAGTGTATCACACACACCCTGATGCAGCACTCACACGGAAGAACAGCGGATCTTGCTCAGCGGATCTTCCCATGCTCGTGACGCGGATTTTATTTTTTTCTAACAAGAGTAGCCCTGGCTCCGGGTCGGTCAAGACCAGCTCAGCGGCAATGTTTGTTGGCAGCGGTATTCCCTGAGGCCAACCCGCCAGAGGACGGCCACCGCAGAGTTCCAGAACCGTGCGACTATGGTGTGAGACACCACGATGCCGCACACGCGGATCCGCCTCGGAGGCACGCAGGCAACAGATCGCCCTCCCCCCCAGAGCTGCAGTGACCTGAAGTGCCCACGCCTGCTCAATCCCCGAGAACCCATAGCGCGTCCCCGTGCCTGCATTTCCGGGCCCAGGTGCCACAATGATGAGTGTCGCTTTTTCGAGAGCAGAGGCGGCGATCAGAGCCGATGGCAAGGTCACACACTCGCGCTCCGCGCCAAACGCCTGCCCACAGGTGAGAGTGCTATCCAGTAGGCCTACCGCGCGAAGCTGCCCTACAAGCTTGGAGAATCCTAGGGGAAGCGCCGCCGAGTCGGTCATCACGTAGGCAATACGCACCTCTGGGCTCGCCGCCTTCGCCGCCGCCGCTACCAGTGCGACCTGGCTGTGAAGCAAGCAGGCCACGACGCGCACGCCCTTCAGCGTTGCCACGGTATCGTCCCACGCCGCGCTCTGCTCAGCCACAGCCACCGCGTGCTGAAGTGGTGTGTAGCGAAGCTTGATGATGTGCTCCCCCCCGCTCAAGCCCCCCCCCTCCAGAGGGTACCTGGCGGGGGCTAGGGGACTTCCCATCACAAAATCCACCCCACCGGTTCCCAGCGAAAGGTTAGTCGCGGTCACATTGAGCTGTACGTCGTCGCCCACGCTCAGCGGGCCGGTCAGTGTGGGGTAAGCGACTATCTTGCGCTCTGTCGGCTCGCCTATAACCTGTGCCCACCCCCAGAGTGCGGCAGAAGTGACGCGCTCAATGGAGGTGACAGTGGCAACCAAAGAATCCAGACGGGGCATCTTAGCGCAGCGCGGATTGGTCGCCCAGATGCGCCGCAAGATCAGAACCAAGCACGACGTTGATATCAGGCTTAGCCTCTTTGAGAGTACCCGTTGTGTCCGGAGACATATCTTTTTGAATCGTCCCGCCACCGAGTAACTTGGAAACATGCTCCGCGCGGGGCTTGTTCGTGGCCTTCGTAAACCAGATCATCGTCTTGGTCTCGGTTTGCTTCGACGCCTCTTTCACATAGTCCGCGTCAAAGTTCCCCTGATCCCGCAACAGCTCCGCCGCACGCCGCGCGGCCCCCGAGATAGCGGTCGCATTCTGCACCGCCACCGTCGTCACCCGATTGGCTGCCTGCTCATCGCCATAGACCAGCCACTGCACCAGGGCCTCGGTCTTGCGCCGATCCGGAATAAAGAAGAAAGGTTTATTCTTCTCAAACTCTCCCGCAAGGGTCGCGGATGCCACCTGATCCGGCTGCGTGGCGCGGTAGAGAGACGCGATCGCGAGGAGCTGTTCGCGCTTCAGATCAGTGTCGAACTGCTTTAGCGTCGTGTCAATGATTTTATTCACCCGAAAAAGCTGCCGCTTCCCTGAGGCAATCATGGCACGAATCATATTTTGCTGACGCGCCATTCGCCGGGTATCCCCATTTTCCAGACACTTATTCAGCTCTACAATCTCTGAACGGGGCTTCAGCCGAAATGTCGTCCGCCCCGTCGCGATGGGGGAACCGTCAGGATTACGCTGGTAGATGTCCACCTCACGGTAGCGACAGTACCCAACGGCATCATTTGCGCTGGCGATCTGAACAGTACCTTTAGGGAGCTTGACATGAAGCCCCGCTTTATTATCGTGGTACTCGAAAGCATCAATTGTCTCGACTTCAACCCCTCGAAGCTCTTCCACAAGGTTACCCACAGCATCTGGCTTTATAGCAATGTAAAAATCGGGCCGGACGCCCGTTATCTCTTCCACTGCGTCACACAGAAGCCCGGGCCCCGCGATCCCCGGATAAGTATCCTCACGAATCGTCGCGTTGATCTTGCCCGTCTTTCCCGCTACTCGGATTCGAGTGTCGCGCGGGATCGAGAGCGCGGAGACGTGTTTTTTCTTGAGATCCAGTGTCAGGAGCATGATCGAGTCAGCGCGGCTGGACTTGCCCGTATAGCGCTGGTAGTATTTATCGTACTCGTAGTCCTTGCCAATCAAGAGAACCGTAATCTGGTCTTTATTCGGAAAGAATTTTTCGGGGTGATCAATCAGTGCGACTGCTCCCTCCAAACCAATTCCTGGAACGAACTTGGAGAAGAGCTTACCCGCCCAGATACCACCGCCAATCACAGCGGCAAGAGCGCAAAAGCCAATCAGCTTTCGGAGAGGGTTGGCTCTCTTGCGGCGACGGCCCGGGCGGCGTAGCGGCGCAGTGGGAACACTGGCACGGCGGGTTGTGGGGGGATTTACTTTTCCGTTCACTTTACTTCGTCCGTTCACTATACTTTATTATATCCCTAAATCGTTCCGGTGCTCAGGGTCATGAGGTAAACTTCTCCTGTGAACTCTGAACGCCTCGCGGTCTCGAACCGCATCTCAAATCTTATCCCCTACCAGCCTGGTAAGCCTATCACCGATGTCAAGCGAGAGCTGGGCATTGTCGGGGAGATCATTAAGCTGGCCTCGAATGAAAATCCGCTCGGCTCCTCCCCGCTAGGAATCGCCGCGCTCCAGGCCGTGCTCCCCACTCTGGCACTCTATCCCGATGGTGCATGTCATGCGCTGCGCGAGGCTGTCACCGAGAAATTTGGTCTCTCCCCCGACTCTCTGATCTTTGGCAACGGCAGCGATGAGATTATCCACCTGCTCGGGCTGACATTCTTAGAGCCAGGCGATGAGATTGTGGTGGGCGACCCCACGTTTGTGCTCTACGAAACGGCCGCCACTCTGGCGGGCGCAAAAACCGTGAAAGTCCCCCTCACCGCAGGAGATATGCGCCATGATGCCGACGCGATGGCCGCCGCTTGCACCGAGAAAACCCGCCTTGTCTTTGTTGCGAACCCGCATAATCCCACGGGCTCCGTGATCTCCAAAACCGATGTCGAGACACTTCTTGCGGCTCTTCCCCCGCGCGCGTTTCTGGTTCTGGATGAAGCCTACGCCGAGTATGTTGAAGACGATCCCGAGATCCCACGCGCCCTAGACTGGATCAAGCTCGGCGCTCCCGTGATCTGCCTGCGGACGTTCTCCAAGCTCTATGGCCTTGCAGGGTTCCGCGTGGGCTACGGCGTGGCCGCCCCGGAAGTGATCCGTCTGATCAACCAGGCCCGCTCTCCCTTCAATGTTAATCTTGCGGGACAGGTGGCAGCAGCAGCAGCACTCAATGACACGGAGTTTATTGCACGCACCAAGAAAAACAACGACGACGGCATTGCTCAGCTTATCGCGGGCTTTGAAAAATTGGAGCTGAGCTGGATACCCACACGTGCGAATTTTATAGTGGTGAACACAGGCAGACCTGCCAAAGCGATGTTCGATGCGCTCCTCAAGCAGGGAGTTATCGTCCGCGCCTTTCCCAACGATCTGCCAACGCACCTGCGTGTCACGATCGGAACCCCTGAGCAGAACACACGATTCCTAGAGGCGCTGACGTCGTGCCTGACGTAGACATCAACCATGGGCTAGCCTACCCGCTGGCCGCACGCAGCGCAAAGCCCAGCCCCACGATTGTCACCGTTGGCAACATCGCCATTGGCGAGGGCTGCCCGGTCGTTGTGATGGCGGGGCCATGCAGCGTCGAGAGCCGTGAGCAGACTCTCACCACGGCACGCGCCGTCAAAGCCCTCGGTGCCACGGTGCTACGCGGTGGTGCCTACAAGCCCAGCACATCGCCCTATGGCTTCCAGGGGCTGGGAATCGAGGCGCTGGAGATTCTGGCAGAGGCGAAAGCGGAGACAGGCCTTCCGATTATCACGGAAGTCATGGATCCGCGCTTGGTTGAGATGATCTGCCGCTACGCGGATATTCTTCAGATCGGCACCCGTAGCATGCAAAACTTCGACCTCTTGCGCGAGGTAGGGCGCACCCAAACCCCTATCTGCCTGAAGCGTGGGATGTCGGCAAGCCTCGTGGAGTGGCTTCAGGCAGCGGAGTATATCCTGCGGGAAGGCAACCCGAACGTGATTCTCTGTGAGCGCGGCATTCGGACGTTTGAAACCTACACCCGTAACACCCTGGATCTGGCCGCCGTCCCTGCCCTCAAGACTCTGACACACCTGCCCGTGATCGTGGATCCGTCGCAGGGCACAGGCCGCTCCGCGCTCGTCGCCGCGGTTTGCCGTGGCGCGGTCGCCGTGGGAGCAGATGGCCTCCTCATCGAGGTGCATCCCAACCCTGAGAGTGCCCTCAAAGACGGCCCTCAGCAAGTCACTCCCAACGGCTTCGGAGCCTTAATGATGGAGCTGCGCCCCATTACAGAAGCTATAAAAAGAGGCATCGCATGAAGCGCCTTCTCGGACTGATCGTCGCCGTTGCCGTCTGTGCTCTCTTCACGGTAATCGGCTTGACAATCGCCACCGCTGCCGGAACCATCGGTGTCGGTGCCAACTACGACATGCCCCCTGCACAAACCCAGAAATTTGTCGCCGCTGCCGCCAACAAGCTCGGCGGCAAGCCTGCCGATGTAGAGAACAGCTACCGTCTCCCCGTTCTTCCCTGGTCGTCTGTCACGATCAAGGCTTCTGTTACGCCCAAGTCCACCGGAAGCCATGTGGAGTTCTACGGCCACGCCACGAAATTAAAAGAGTTCAAGCAGCTTTTAGACCGCCAGTTACCGCCTTTTTCTGGACAATAAACGGACGGCCATTGCCACGATTCTGCGCCCCGTAGGTCGCCGTGAGTGCATGGCAGTTTGGACAGAGCAGCCTCAAATTGTCGGGACGGTTGTTGCGCCAGTTGCCATCAATGTGATCCAGATGCAGCGGAATCAACCCCGTGTTCAGGTTCCGCTCCGCCCAACGACACTGACAACACTGCTCCCCGAATGTCCTTCGCACCCAACGTTGAACATGCTTCGAAACACAAACTTCCGCCCGAGCACCGCTGCGCTCACCTGCTGACCATGCAGTAATATAGGTTTCATACTCATGCTCGTGCTGGCATGCTTTGCAACAATAAATATCCACGGGACGACGAACAAGATTAGCACAAACGGTTCGATTACACTTCGTTCTCGGCTTTTTTGGCATCGGCATTTTCAATACTCTTTACGCCCCATACTCCTGAAAAAGACGAAAACCGGAAAAGAATATAAAACAAAAATAGCCGCATTAAATGCGGCTATTTCCAACGGGAGTTAGAGGACTTGAACCCCTGGCCCCGCGCTTTGGAGGCGCGTGCTCTACCAACTGAGCTAAACTCCCTTATTTTTTCTTATTTTGAATAAAATCTAGATTTCACAGATTCTATTCCCAAAGACACCGAATTTTACCATGTCCGGCTCTGGGTTGCCAGAGCCGGACAGAGTAGAGTACTAGGCGATAATCTTAGAGACGACGCCCGCGCCTACCGTTCGGCCACCCTCCCGGATCGCGAAACGAAGGCCCTCTTCCATAGCGATAGGAGCGATCAGCTCACCCTTAATCGTCACATTGTCACCAGGCATAACCATCTCAACACCCTCGGGCAAGTCCATCGAACCCGTGACGTCAGTCGTTCTAAAGTA
>JANNDD010000628.1:0-8361 GCA_031387365.1 Armatimonas sp.
CTTGGCCTCACTCTTGGTGGCATCGTCGTGCCGGTGCTCTGGAGCTTCGTCAGCTGGGTCTTCGGCTGGTACACGTAAAACTCCGCGCCATCTCCCCGCGCCTTCTGGCCCTCTCGCCGGTGGTAGGGGGAGCGTCCCCCAAACCCCGGAGCCTCTCGTTACTACTGGTGACACAGACATCCCAAATCTGGTTGCAGGAAAATTTATCGTGGGCTGGAAATGGCACCAAGCCTCGACGGTAAACGTCGGGCTATGGGGCTTTCAGCCGCCTCCTCGTCCCTCGTCGGTAAAATTCCGAGCGGAGCGAGGCGGCGGAGGTACGACGCCCTACAGCCCGGAGGTTTACCGTCCAGGGCTCATCACGAGATTTGCGACAGAAGGAATTTTTTGCATTCCGCCAAACGCCTCACGCCGCTTGTTTCCTGCTCTTGCGCCTGTGCTCGTTAAAGGGCTTTGGTGCAGGCAGTCCTGCGTTCTCGAAAAGCTCCGCCATAACCTCATCGCCGTCTATCAGCTCCCCTGCCTCTGCCTGTGCCAGCGACTTATCCAGTCGTGCGAGCTGGTCGGGTGTCAAGACATGCTCTGGCTCAGCGGTTGGGGTTCGCAGTACCATTGTCCGCATAGCAGCCAGGGCGAAGTTGTGGCGCAGGTTCTCCGGTAAGGAAGAGAGGTGAGGAGCCAGGTCGTCGGGGATCTCAAGTGTCAGTGTCATAGTATGGCTATCATATCCAGAACAAAACACCCCTGCCAGAGCTTATAGACGCTGGAAATCTGGATGCAGGCTAGGACTTACGATTTTGATGCGGCCAACGCAGTACGTCGAATGAAGGCATAGAAATCTTCTTCGCTGACAACGACTCCGGTGTCTTTCTGGAGTTTTTTCCAGTTGGTCTGCCCTGACTCTGCCTTAATGCGATACCACTTCTTAATATCTGTCCCAAGGCGAATCGCGGATGAAGAACTATTTTCAGAGTTGCTTCGATTTTTGACTTGGAGAAGAGTAGGTGGATCGCCTGGCAAGAGGAAGTCAATTGCACGTAGTGTCTCACCACAAGCCCAGATCCACCCATTTTTTTCGAGACATTCCGCCAAATAGTGCTCAAGCAATGTGCCGATCAAATTCTCTGCCGCCATAGAGAGTCGATGGAGCTTCGTGATCTCAGCAAACGCCTCGGGTTGAATTCCCTCAAAGGCTTTAAGAACTTCATCCACGGCTGGATCGGGAGTCGTCGCTACCTGCTTCAAAAGAATCTTGCGCTGGCGCTCTGCTAGATAACCGCCGATGTATTTCTTCAGATAGGCACGAATTTCATCCTCAGAGGACGGCAGAAGTAGCTCTTTGCCCCCCTTCTTAGGGAGAGAGGTAGGCACCCCGAAACCAAAGGTGAGGAGCTGCTCAAGAGATGGACTCCATGTGCCGTTGAGTTCCTGACAAGCAGATTTTGCAAGATCAAGAAAGTGCTCCCGTGTGAGCGTGACAGGCTGTGACATGACAAGTATAATACAGCAACCTGTACAAGGTGCTTTTCAGCTATGGAAAAATACAAATTTCTCGGGTTCTTCAGTGGAGCATTGGGACTTGACTCCGGCCTGGAAGCGGCGGGCTTAGAATCCCTGGCGGCGAATGAGTTTGCCCCCACTGCTTGTAAGACGATCCGAAGGAATCGGCCTGAGCTAAAGCTCTATGATGGCGATATTCGCGACCTGACGGCAGCGCAGCTGATGAGCGATCTCAAGATTGAGCGTGAGGAGCTTTTCGCCATCGTCGGGGGGCCTCCCTGCCAGGCATTCTCAACGGCGGGAAAGCGGCTTGGGCTTAACGATGAGCGCGGGAACGTCTTTCTACACTTTATTGACCTGATCGGGGAACTACGGCCCAAGTACATCGTCATTGAGAATGTCCGGGGGATTCTCTCTACCCCGATGGTTCATCGTCCCCATAGCGACCGTGACTATGCGGGTATCTCTCCCTTCGATGAAGAAAAACCGGGCGGCGCGTTGCTCCATATTCTGGCCCGTCTCAAAGATGCTGGCTACGAAGTTAGCTTCGAGCTCTACAACACGGCCAACTTCGGGGTGCCCCAGATTCGGGAGCGCGTGGTGATGATCGGAGCACGCGATGGGAGTACGGTTCCCTATCTCTTTCCCACCCACGACCAAGAAAAGCGCTATGATCTAGCCCCGTGGAGGACGTTTCAAGAGGCGGTGGAAGGCTTGACTGCACCGCCGGAGGCCGCGAAGTTTCCGGAGCGTCGCCTCCAGTTCTATCGGATGCTCAAAGCGGGGCAAAACTGGCGCGACATTCCCGCGCATCTCCAACGGGCTGCGATGGGCAAAGCCTACGATGCGGGCGGCGGGAAAGTCGGCTTCTATCGCCGCCTCGCCTGGGATCGTCCCGCCCCGACCCTTGTCACGTGCCCGACCATGCCTGCGACCGATCTCGCACACCCCGAAGAGAACCGCCCCCTCTCCGTTCAAGAGTACGCACGTGTCCAAACGTTTCCCGATAGCTGGATATTCGAAGGCAACCTCACCGACCGCTATAAACAGATCGGTAACGCCGTCCCTGTGAAATTCGGCGAGGTGATTGGGCGGCACCTAAAAGCCTATGATGCGGGTGAACTCGCAGGCAAAACCGCCGCTCCCATTCCTCTGAGTCGGTACCGCAATACGGATCACCGCTCCTGGCAAGCCGCTCACGCCCAAGGCTGGACAACCGGCAAGCTCTTTTAGAGTTGTACCGGCTATAGCCAGGAGATACAATGCGGCAAGAAAACCGGAGAGGGAATCGCCATGCCAGCACCAACAAAAATAGACAATACGCCACGCACAAACGGAATGACCGAGGAGCAGGTGCGTGAGGCTCTCGCGGCTATCGAGCGACGCAAGAGTGATCCCGAGTATCTGGAGCGTATCGAGCGCATTTTTTCGGAGGCGGAAGAAGTACGTCGTCAGATAAATAAGGAAGACCTACGGCATTTGGACTTGGGGAAGCAAAAGTAGCGAATGTACCTTTTGGACAACGACATCTTCAATCTTAATTGTTATCGGCGAAGAAAACACCCTACGAAAAGTGCAGCAGTACGCGACTCAGATACTGCTCAGCTCGATAGCGGCTGAGGAACTTATCACGGGGCGACTGAGCGGTTTGAGCCGTGCGCGAAGTCCACGAAACTCTTTGTCGCTACCACGCGCACACAGAGATTTCGCGCAAGCACTGGAAGAGATTCGTCTCTTTCCTGTTTTTGTTTACTCCCCCGAAGCCCATGCACTTTACCAGACATTTGCGCCCGCCATTTTGCGTATCGGCGCACAGGATTGTCGGATCGCTGCGCAAGCAATGGCACACGGAATGACAGTGATTACCCGCAACCTTCGGGACTTTCAAGCGATTGGTGCCCCCTGTGAGGACTGGAGTGCGGCCTGACGGTGGGCGCTTGAGGCGTAACAAGCTCCTGCAAGCACAGAAGCTCTGATAGAATTCTCTCATGCCACACCCTGAGCTTCGTCTCTTTCGCCCCGACGATCTGCCGCGCTTGCAGGAGATTACGGCGCTGACCTTTGGGCCGGTCTCGATAGACCGCAACATGGAACAGCTTCTCGGGGAGTTTGGGCCCTCGGGCTGGGAGGCGCGTAAGCGGGCCGCGATTGCGCTGGACTGTGAGCTTCAGCCCGACGGGGTCTTTGTGGCCGTAGACGTGCAAGACACGCCCATTGGCTATGTCACTACGCGGCTTCAGCCACAAAGTCGCATTGGGTGGATTCCCAATCTCGCCGTGGATCCCGCGTGCCAGGGCCAAGGACTTGGGCGGGCGCTGCTGGAGCGAGCGCTGACGTTCTTCCGGGAGAGCGGCATGGAGGTCGCCAAGATCGAGACGCTGGAGCAGAACCCGATCGGGCAGTATCTCTATCCCAGCCTAGGCTTTCAGGAAGTCGCCCGTCAGGTGCACTACGCCCTACGGCTCAGAGACTAACCTCTCCCCAACCCCTCTCCCGGGCAGTCGCAAGCTCCTTGGGAGAGGGGCTTCTTGAGTAGTTAGCCCCTTTCCCAGCGAAGAATGAGCGCCCGGGAGAGGGGTTGGGGAGAGGTGCGTTCTAGCGAAGCCTGAGGTCGGTTTCGGGGGAGATTCCCAGGCGTTTTCTCAGCTCGAGGTTCTCCTCTTGTGCGGAGCGCAGACGATCCTCCGCGAGCTGGCGCAGGGCGGCATCGGCGCTGGAGTGGTTGGCGCGCTCGTTGGCCAGTGCCTCCAGCGCCGCTTTCCACTGCTGCTCTCTGCGCTTGATCGCGTTGAGGGAGCGTGTCGCTTCCTGTTCGGAGCGAATAGAGCGCACCGTGAGAAAGCCGGTCGCCACTAGCCCCGCCACAGCGACGGTCGCGGTGGGCAACAGCCCCCGCAGAAACGCCGCGCGCTGCCGCCGTCGCTCGCCATCGGGGATGCTCCGGTTGATCCATGCCTCATCGAAGACACGGGCATAGATTCGGTTGCGCACCCGGAGCTGACCGCGCACGCTACGGACAATCCCCGAGAGCTTCAAAATCGCTCCCAGTGGGCTCCCTGGCTCCTCCTGGATCTCTTTTCGGCGGGCGCGGCGGTAGAGCTCCAGCAGCGCCGTGACATCCTCACCGCCCTCCAGGACGCGCCGCTGCACAAAACTCAGGTTGGTCTCCTCCTCCCGTGCCGACTCATGAAAAAACAGCCGGGCCACCGCCCGATCCACCGAGCCGTTATCACAGTGCCCGACCTCCGCCACCGCCTGGCAGAGCCGCTGTGTTAGATACGGGTGTCCGTCGGTCCAGTACAAAATCCGCTCGATGGCGTGCATTCCGCCGTCGCCAAAGCCCTCCGCGAGCGGACGCGCCTCTAGCAGGGTGAAGTCGGTCGGGACAATGCGCTGGCCGATGTTAAACGGAGTCACACGAGCATCGCGCACGAGGCTGTCGGGAGTTGCGGAGCCCAGCAGACAGATCGTCAGGCGCTTGAGCGCCGCATCGTCGGCACGGCGGTTGTAGAAAGCACGCACGCCCGCGAAGAACTCATCGGTGGGAAATGGCAGCGAGCGCACGGCATCAATCTCATCCACAAAGAGCGCCAGGGGCGCGGGCGCGGCAGGCAAGGCGACTTCTCGGATCGCTCCAAAAAAGCGCTGCGCCGGGCCGAGCTGTGGATGGTCATCGGCAAAGTCCTCCAGCGCATCTTCCAGCCCGAGCGCCGCCCCGAGCTGCGCAAGCAGGCCGCTGTACCACTGCTCTGGCGAGACATTCTGCCCGATCCCCGTGAGATCCAGAATCGCGACCCGCACTTTATCACGCCGTAGCTGCGCGGCGGCACGGACCATCAGGCTCGACTTACCCACCTGCCGTGTGTCGAGAACGTAGCTAAACTCCCGCGCCTGGAGCGCCGCCAGCAAGGCATCGTCGGCTTGACGTAGCACATAGCAGGGCGCATCGGGTGCAAGATTTCCCCCCGCCACAAAAAAGCTGCTCATGGGGCATAATACAGCATGGATACCATCACAACCTTTGCGGGCAACGGCAAGCCCGAGCACAGTGGCGACGGCGGCGCGGCAAAAGACGCCGGGATTCAGGATCCCTTCACGTTGGCATTCGATAAAAAAGGCAATTTGTATGTCGCCGAGGCAGGCGTCAATGCCCTGCGCAAGATCGAGGCTAAGACACATAAAATCTCCACGCTCTACGACCAGCGTAAAGAATCTGGTGCGATCCAAACCGCTGAGGATCTGGTAGCCGTCGCGGTGCAGGGCGAGACAGTCTGGACAGCGCATCGCCTAAGTCATAAGATCCGTCGTGCAACCCAGTTCCGTGACTTTGTCTTTCAGGAGCCACACGATGTCGCAGCCTCGTCCGATGGCCGCTGGCTCTATATCGCGGATGTGAAAGCGTGCCTGATCTATCGCCTCAGCCCCGATAAAGTACCGCCGCAGGTCTTTGCGGGAACGGGCAAGCGGGCGCACTCGGGCGATGGGGGCTTGGCGACGGCGGCGGATATTTTCGGGGCACGCGCGGTGTGCTGCTACAAGAGCCTGGTCTATGTCATCGAGCGCGAGGGCAACTGCGTGCGCAAAGTGGACGAGAAGGGGCTCATTACGACCATTGCGGGGACGGGCAAGAAAGGCTACACCGGCGACGGTGGCCCGGCGCTCGAAGCCACGTTTAATGGTCCCAAGGGCGCGGCGTGCGACCAAGACGGCAATCTCTTTATTGTGGACACGGAGAACCATGCCATCCGGCGTGTGGATGCGAAGACAGGCATGATCTCGACTGTGGCTGGGGGACGCAAGGGCGCAGGCGGCGACAGTGGCCCGGCAACCGAGGCGGGGCTGGATCGTCCCCACGGTGTCACCGTCGGCCCTGATGGCGCACTCTACATCGGTGATACGCTCAACCACCGTATCCGCCGTGTTGCAAAACAGGAGAAGACGCGATAGAATTGCTCCTGCGTTTTGGCGGCATAGCTCAGCTGGTTAGAGCGACGGATTCATAACCCGTAGGTCTCCGGTTCAAGTCCGGATGCCGCTATTTTCGCTCCACACCAGAAGCCCAGCGTCGAGCTCATGGTGGCAATTCGGACACAGATAAAGTAAGTTTTCCGGGGCATTGATCTCAGAGAGTAGTGCCGTTTCTGGAAAGTCCTTGATCGCTCTCAGGTGACAGGTGTCCACGAAAAGTGCATACCCACAGCGTTGACAATATTTTGCGCGTTGTTTTATCACTGAGGCGGCGTGAACATAGATAGTCCGACGGCTAACATTGCCTTTGCAACGTGCCTCTGTTCTTACACGAAATGCCTGCCAGCACTCCTCACAAAGCTGGCGATCTTCCGTTCCCTCTTTGGATACTTTTCCACAATGCTTACAGATACGGTCTTTGCGGCTACGTTTAGGCGACAGAGCGTTCTGGAATCCGTTTGCACAGGAACGGGAGCAGAAAAATTGGGCTTGGGTAAAATGGCTTCCCCACACTGACGGTAGCAGTTTGGGGAAGTACAGTAAGCCTCACGAATTTTTCGTGCTTTAGCTAAAGCGCCTTTTTGCTGGGGGGTTATCGGTTCTTCCATGGTGAACCCTTTTAGTATACTCAGGCAGGCAAACTAAATGCAAACATTTAAGGGGATGGCAAAAAGAAAGCCTCGCTCAAGCAACGTGCATGAGCGAGGCTGACCTATTTTTAATCGAGCTTAGTGCTTGCGGCGACGGGCGGCGATCAGGCCGACGAGGCCAAACGTCCCCAGAGCGAGGGTGCCAGGCTCCGGAGCTACCGCACCGCCGCCGCCACCGCCCGATGCCGCACTGACGGCAATGTTATCAACGGTTAGCCAGCCATGGCTATAGACCAGCGTGTCAAAGGTAAGGCGTGTACTAATGGACGTCGCAGTGAACTGGAAAGAGCCGGAGAGATCGGTTTGATACTGACCCGTCTGTGCCGCGTTAAAGGCATCAAACTTCTGGCGAGTAATCTCACTGACACCTAAGAGATCCGTCATAACCACATCGAAGTACCAAGGACCAGCTGCTGGCTGTGCGGCCGCCCCTATTCCCGTCGGGTTATACGTCCCCATATTAAAGGAGACATTGTAAAGCTGGCTGCTTACGGTCGTTAAATCCTGAAACAGCGTGGAAGAGGCAGACCCCGTTCCCACTTCGGCAACCTTATTTCCCCCTGCATTTTGGACTGCAACTGAGCCTGTCGTTGTCCAACTCGTCAGCAAGCCGGTCTCAAAATCCGGGTTACTGACAAGGTTTTGGGCATGTGCGGTTCCATTGCCAGCTAGGAGGGCGAGCATAAGCAGCCCGCTCATTTTTTTTAATTTCATCCTCAACTCCTCTGGGCATTCTTTGTTGCAAGAATCGTGCCAAAATCTATAAGGATTATCGGCAGAATGCTCTTTATTCAAGAGAGTGATTTATACGAAGTGTCCATCAAGAAGTCGTTCCGCGACTTCTCAGCCGCGGAGCGAGACTCCTAGACTCCAATTTCAACGTTTGTTGTGAATTGGTGCGGTTTGATACAAGGGATTAAAATCTCTCGCTGCGGGTCGGCTCCGCCGATGTCTTTTGGGGTCTTGTAATTATAGATGTTGATGAGGGGCGAAAAAACGGGTACACTCCCACATGATCACTTACACTATCGCTTGTCCTCACTGCAAGCAAACAGAGCCTATCGTCAAGTATGGAAAAACGGGCGCGCAAACCCAAAGAGCAAAATGTAAAGATTGCGACAAAACCTTCTCGATTAACCCAAAATCAAGAGTGGTCACTCCCGAAAAGACAGAGGCGATTCTGCGTCAACTCGAAGAGAGAACCACGATTCGAGGTATCTGCCGTGCTCTGAAATGTGGGCCG
>JANNDD010000673.1:0-1071 GCA_031387365.1 Armatimonas sp.
GCCGCCAGAATCTCCAGGGCGGCATCGGTCACCTCCGGCCCGATCCCATCGCCGGGAATCAGGGTCGCGGAGTAAGTTTTAGCTTTGCTCATGCCTTGATTATGGCAGGAAAGTGCTTGTTCCTGCGTCGAGGATTTTCAGGGGCAGTCCGTCGGGGTTTCGTGTGAGGAGCAGAACCTGCCCGGAGCGCACATGGAGCTGTTTGCCCTCGATCTCGCACCACGCGTTCTCGTCCACTCCGATCCCCCGTGTGCCCGGCGGCTGTGAGAAAACCATATTGAGTAGCCGCTGGGTGCGCTGACGGACAAAAAAGTGCGTGTCAATGATCGTGTTAGCAAGCGCCCCGAGCCCCGGTTTAACTGTGACACTGCCCTTGTGCATGGTCTTGCTGTCGCCCTCGCCGGTGTGCGCCAGGACGACAGTGAGTGTACCTGTGCTACAATCGCGCCGAGCACGCCTATGCCAACCACAAGCCACGACACACCGCTTTTCTCCCTCACCACCGCCGAGGCTCTGGTGCAAGCGCACTACGGACTTACGCTAAACGCCACAGCGCTTCCCGGCGAGTGGGATCGGAATATCCTGCTCTCCGATGCGAGCGGCCCGGTTGCGGTGCTGAAGATTAGCCACGCGGCTCAAGAGAGCGGCTGGCTAGAGCTCGAAAACGCCGTGCTAGAGCATCTGGCGCAGCGGCTTCCTGAGATTGGTTTCCCGCGTCTCGTGCCCGCTCTCAACGGCCAGACGCTGCTCTCGTGCGCTTCGGAGTCCGGCACGTTGCATCTCACACGGCTCATCTGCTATCTTCCGGGGACGCTCTACGCCCACACGCGGCCCCCTAACCGGCGCTTGATCCAAAGCCTGGGCACGTCGCTTGCCCGAGTAGACCAAGCGCTGGGGGACTTTTCGCATCCTCTGCTCAAGCGTTCGCTCAAGTGGGATCTGAGCCAAGCGCTCTGGATCGAGGCGCATCTGGAGTGTGTGGAGGCAGGCGAGAAGCGTGAGCGCATCGCCACAGTACTTGCCGATTACCGCCAGGAGTTTGTGCCCCGTCAGCCAGCACTCCGCCAACAG
>JANNDD010000703.1:0-10643 GCA_031387365.1 Armatimonas sp.
TTCCCATTCCGAACACGGTAGTTAAGCCCTATTGCGGCGAAGATACTTGGGGCAAAAGCCTCCGGGAAAATAGCGCGACGCCAGAATTTATGTTGAGCCCTTGCTTGGTAAGTCTACCGAGTGGGGGCTTTCCTATTGGAGGAATGTGATGCGATGCCGCGTTTTGGCTACCCCTCCCCAATTTCGCTTTCTTTTTCGCCCAGAGTGCCGTGCCACTCTCTTGCCTGATCGAGCGCTGCTTCGACCTGCGCCAGTGTGCGCGTGTCCGTGTGTGTGATCGCTCCACGTAGGCGAGTCGCACCAGGAATACCCTTGAAGTAGTGCGGGAGTAGGCCACGTAGCTCTCGGACACCGATGTTCTCTCCCTGTTGCAGGCACTGAAGCCGAGCATGCTGACGGGCGATTGCAAAACGCTCGTCGATGCTGGGGCCAGGTCCGTAGGTGCCCGTGGCAAGGTAGTCGGCGATTTGTTTGAGGAGCCAGGGGTTGCCCAGTGCTGCACGCCCTACCATGACACCATCGCAACCGGTTTCGGCGACCATGCGGGCAGCGTCTTCCGGTGTCTCGATATCACCATTTCCCACGACCGGAATTAAGTCGCCGACTTCTTCCTTAACCCGCGCAATGATGCTCCAGTCCGCTGTCCCTGAGAAACCCTGGCTTGCAAAGCGAGCATGTACCGCAATGGATTTGGCTCCGAGCTGCGCTGCTGACTTCGCGAACTTTATCGCGGTAATATGGGGCTGCTGAAAACCCGCACGGACTTTTACTGTGACGGGTTTGTGAGGAACTGCCTCAACCACGGCCTTAACCACAGCCTCCGCCTGGCAGATATCTTTTAGCAGCGCCGCGCCCGCACCGGTCTTAGCGACTTTAGGTACCCAGCAGCCCATATTGATATCTACACCATCTGCGCCTGCATCACAGACAATCCGTGCCGCCTCAGCCATGACGGTTGGGTCAGCACCGAAGAGCTGGCAGAAGCTGGGGTACTCATCCGCACTCCAGTCAAACATCCCGAAGGTCTTCTCGTTCTTGTAGTGAATCGCCATTGAGCTAATCAGCTCGGTGACAACAAGCCCGCAACCGCCGACCTGTTTACAGATCACACGGTAGGGATGGGATGTAATTCCGGCCATAGGGGCCAGAACCACATTAGGGACGATATCAATATTGCCAATTCGCACGATACTATTCTATCGTGTGGGCTTGCCATCACGGTAGATGCGAATAAAATGATCGGCCATTTTAATGGGGAAGTTTGTTCCTGGAAACACGCCCTTGGTTGGCATGTGGCAGGACACACACTTCTGTGTTGGATTGACGGGGCACACTTTCTTCGGAGCGGAGTGGCAGGAGAGGCAGGTTTTCTCGTAACGACGCTGATCTGTGGACGCGTCTTCATGGGGATTGTGACACGTTACGCAGCTTAGCTTGTCCTGGCTCTGGGTGAAGCACTTGCTCAACGAGAGTCCGTACGGCTGGAAGCGACTGGTGGACTGTTTAGCCTTGTCGTCCATACGCGCCACTTCGCCTGGTGAGCGGTGACAGCGTCCACAGGCCTCATTGATAACTTTCCCACCCGCACTGGAGAAGGCGATGAGTTTTAGCCCACCAGACATATCCCGCTTCTGCATGGCGGAGACATGTGCCCCCCCGGCTCCATGGCAGGACTCACAACCGACCCCAAAGAACTTCCGCTCCGGTATCAGCGCCTCGGGTACCGTGACCGCGTGGCACCCGATACAGCGTTTCGTTTCCGCTCTTGTGTGTGTCTGTCCAACAACACTACTCTCGAACTGCTGCTGGCCTGGTGTGACAATAAACTTTTTCTCGTGGGGAAAGTAGCTCTGCCGTATCTCTAAACTGCCTTCTTCATGGAGGGCAAGGTAGGTCATCCCGGTCTTGCCAGAGCCTAGGGCTAGGTTCAGAGGGACAGAGATGGGCTCGCCCGTGTCTTTGGCGGGTACAACTATCGTAAGCTGTTTTTGCTCCCAGGCTAATTTCCCTCCACCTGGGATCGGTCCTACGGGTGCCGCGAGCGCTCCAAGCTCGGTTTGGGAGGCCTCATAGAGGGTTTTCTTGTGGCGTGTATGCTCATGGCTGCTAAACTCTGCGGCATGACACGACTTACAGGCAGCGTTGCCCACGTATATTTCTCGCGTTAAGCTATCCTGGTTTCCCCAAGGGGTGGTACTCGTCGCTGCAGAGCCGACAGATTGGGAAGGGGCCTGCGAGCAAGCAGCTAAGAGCAGCAGAAACCCTGGGATGAAACAACAACAAATAGATCGGAGTGGACGCGACATCAGCTCTGAGGGGAGTATACCTTACTTCAAGAATCTCGCTGATTTCTCGCTCGCAGTCTTTCCCCACGATGTGATGGCGAGCGGTTTATCGAGCTGATTTGCAAGATCGGTGGCATGCGCCTGAGCAGAGCCTGTCCAGGAGCGATAGATTGGTTTCGCCTCCTCCAGAGCCTTTGTCAGCCTTTCCTGGTACGTCAGGTCCTGCCACGGCCCGGGCGCGAGTGTCAGGTTCTCGTAGCCTGTTGCAAGTTTCCAGTCGCCGATAGGTTCCATGCGATCCAGGCAGGTTACCGCTAGGGCATCTATGCGTCCGGCAACCGCTAGGCCGTAGCGCAGGAGCCCTACATCCGGCCAGCCAACACGCAGCTCTCCCTGCCAGGGGTTGTCTGGGTTGGTATCGTCGGGGAGGAGTTTCGTGAGCATGGCATCCTCCGTGGGAAATGGCCCGGCCCCGTGCCGCGTCGCGTAGCCTCTGAGCACGCCCAGCGAGGTGATTTCTGCGCCACTGCCCTCCAGTAGGTGAAACGCATTTGCTGTTGTCACGGTGGACCAGGTCGTGTAGGGATGAAATCCGCGCCACTCATCCAGTAGCACTCCCTGCGAGCCTTCAAAAATCGTTGCTGTGTCTGAGTTTGCCAGATGCTCTCGAAGAAAGCCTTCTGAGGCAACGGTCACACTTCCAAGTAAGCTCTGGCAGAGCGTGATCCAGGCATCGAGCTCTTCATCATCGGAGTCAATCCTCAGGCCGGGACACTCCGTGCGCTTACGGGTTCTATGCCGCAGCAGCCGCTCGCGAAGTGCGACGGGGTTGGTGAGGTGCTGGACACGGAGGGCATCGCTGGGGTAGGCAAGTGCCTCTGCCTGTGTCTCGCCAATGCCAAGCCCACACGAGCCGTGGCGGGCGCTGCCACGTTTCTGCTCTTTGTAGCGGTTCGCGGCCATGTGCCAGGGGGATGTCACGAGCGCCTCCGGGTGCCAAAGTAGCCGCGAGAGCGCGTCGTTAACTCCGCTTGCCTTGAGCCGCTCGTTCTCCCAGAAGAGGGTGAGCGGGTTGAGGAGCATAAACTCCGAGAGATAAGTGCGCACGCCCGGCACAAATGTCCCCGCGCCAAACTGCTGGAACGTGTGGGCCTGTCCCTCAGGGGTCTGCACGGCGTGTGCGGCTTGTGCCCCGCCGGAGTGGCGGACGATTAGAGGCGAGCGCCCGGAAGTTGCTAGCTCCCGGGTCGCCCAGTCGACGATGGTTCCTTTGCCGCTATCGCCAAAGAACAGATCGGTGATAATAATCGCACGGTGCATGAGGTTACAGACGCACGGCTCTGGAGCCGCTCTCCGTTGCCACAAGCGCACTCGCCGCCACGTGGGCAAGTGTTCCCGGAGCGATTTTCCCCAGCGCACTCGCTGCCGACGCGACGCGCCCTGCATCAAATCCGTGTTTCTTG
Source organism: Armatimonas sp. (assembly GCA_031387365.1). Taxonomy (GTDB): domain Bacteria; phylum Armatimonadota; class Armatimonadia; order Armatimonadales; family Armatimonadaceae; genus Armatimonas. The sequence goes on from JANNDD010000703.1 coordinate 3,749, forward strand.
AGCGCCGCCGCGGAGTCGGTCACCGCACGGCCTGCGAGCGCTCCGATAGTCATCGCAAGCTGTGGGACAATCTGCTCACGCTCGGCAGCTCGAATCACGTGCTGCGCGGGCAACAGCTCTTTCCAGGACTGCTCGATGCTCTTGTCATCGAAGTGGTATGTCCCACCGGGCCGAATCAGAAAGACATTCCAGCGCCGCTGGAGCTCCTCTGCAATGAGTGCGGTGGAGATATCTTGCCCGATGTCCTCCCCGAGCCACTGCTTGACGGCATCGCGGCTGACACTCTTGTAGTAGTTCTCATCGCCGATCAAGAACAGTGCGCCCTTGGTGCCCCGTTTCTCCCAGGCATCTGTCTGGACGTGGCGCGCGAAGAAGTACAGTGCCAGATCATAAGACTCCTCGTGAGTTCCGCCGCCGCCGCCCTCTAGATAGATCTGGGAGAGGCATTTCTCCACCAGTGCATCGTCCGCCTCGAACTCTCCCATCTGCAGTGGGGCGGAGTCGCAGAAGGCATCACCCACCGCGCCGAAGCAGAGCTGTGGATTGGCGACCACATTCTCTTTGAGCACGAAGCCCATGAGCTTGCCCAGCTCTTTTTGCAGATAGTTCGGAATATCACGCATCGAGCCAGTGACATCGAACACCACGGCAATCGGAAACGAAAGGGGGCTGTCGGCGTTGTCGCGTGACTCACGATTGAGCTTGGTGCGGACATCCATGCTCTCGTGGAGGCCACTGTGGGTAAAGAGCGACGTTCCCGTGGCGGTTCGTGCCGCCGCCCGTGCGCTGTAGCTTACCGAGTCGAAATATCCTGATCCCATTTTTTTCTCCTACGGAACGATAAACTCGGCAAATGCTCGCTTTCCCAAGAGAGTGCCGAAGCTCTCATGGGCGCGCTCCGCGTCGCTGAGACGCCGGTTCGGGTCGGGGAGGGTGCACTGCTCAAAGAAGCGCCGTATCGTGGTGTCGAGAGTTTCAGTGTGCTCCCCCAGAAGATAAAATGCCGTTTTCGCGGCCATAAACAGATCGCTGGCCGTGGTCGCCGGGGCGCGAGCCAGCAGCTCGGGCGGGACGAAGCCCGTCCATGCCGGGTCGTAGAGTGGTAGGTTCTCCTGGCCCAGGCGGCTGGCACAAGTCCAGTCGAGCAGCACGAGGCCGTGCGCCTCGGGGTAGACTAGCACGTGGTCGGGGGTGATGGCCCCGTGCGCAAAGCCGCGTAGGTGCGCCAGCCAGAGTGTCATGAGGAGCCGCCGGAAGATCCACCAGACTTGGCGCGGCTCGATGCCACTGATAAACTTTTCCTCACGCAGCGCCTGCGCCGTAAAGCAACGCCCTTCGGGAGTGGCCAGGAGACTCACAGCCTGCAAGCGACCCGCTGCCCCCACCACAGTGAAGTGCACGAGTGGCTCGGGGAGATAGGTTCGTTGCTTACTGTAGAACTCCTGCTCCGCCACGGGGTCGGGGTGGGGCAGGCGGATTGCTGTCAGTGCCCGGAACTCGCGCTCCAATAAGTCGTTATCGGCGGGTTCACGGCTGATCTTTGCAAAGACACGCTGACCTGGTTTCACCCCCGTGAAGTGTGCCTCATAGACGGTACTCACCAGCCCGGCGGCAGCGATCCCAGTAAGCGTCAGTAGCTCCTCACCCACCAGAAACTCCACGGGCTCGAAGAGAGGCTTCTGGTCGCCGTAGGTCTCTAGCTCCAGCTTACGCTCCGCCTGAGTACGCCAGGAGTGAAGAAGCCGAAAGACCTCAGCGGCCAGAGCTTGCTCGGTTTCGTGGACGAGATCCGGGTGGCAGTTTTTTGCCAGCGACCGAAAAACCTCGCCCAGAGCGTGGCGCAGGGTGGTGGCGCTGTAGCCTTCCAGTCGCCCAAAAACCTGCTCGGGGCAAGCGGCTTGCTCTAGCTGAGTTTTCAGTGTTTCCAAGTTCTCTTTCATAGTTATTGTTATAGTTACAATTTACCGCATCCGTGCGAAACTGCAAGTTTATTTTTACAAATTTCCCCGCCGATTGAAATCGGCGTCTAAGAGCCTCGTTCCTCGGCTATGAAGTCGCGGAGCGACATTATGGCGCGGAGCGCCCGTAGACGCCCATCCACCCAAAGGGTACCCGGTGTGGGCGGACAAGTTTAGTTCGAAGGTATACTCTCAGCAGATTCGTCCCACTGCACGCCCGAGGAGAAAAATATGAAGTTCGATGTGGATCTACGGCCCGAGGTCGCACGGCTAAAGATGGCTGCGCGCTCCCAGGGGAACCGGGGGACGTGCAGTGTGTTTGCGATGACGTTCTGTATCGAGTTTATGCTCCGAAAGAAGCGCAAGCTGTCAGAGCCACTCTCCGTGGAGTTTCTCAACTGGGCAAAGAACACGGTAACCGGCCAGAAGAAAGACGGCGATTTTTTCGATAGGATTGCGGCAGGCTACGAGCGCTACGGGATGGCGAGCGAGGCCGGACTGCCGTATGCCACAACCTACAATGCCGAGCTCACGCCCGCACCGGAGCTACTGGAGACGGCGAAGAGAACGCCACGACTCAAGGGGCGCTTTCTCAAGCCCTGGAGCACCAAGGAGGTCGTCACCGAGGGACAGATCGCCGAGATCAAGGCGTGCCTGAGACGCGGGATCCCTGTTGCGGCGGGGCTACGCTGGCCGAGCGGTGGCAAAGGCAAGAACGTCACGATTGATGGGCTCTCGGTCATGGACTTTGTCCCGGCGCGGGATGTTTTTGATGGTCACTCGATCGCACTGGTGGGCTACTCCGACGAGGCAAAGCTCTGGGTTTTCTCCAACTGGGCGGGCGCACAGTGGAGCGACCATAGCTTTGGCTACATGAGCGATGCCTACCTGCGGCCCTATCTCAACGATGCTTTTGTCTACGAATGACGTCTGACTAGGAAGTGGGAGAATCGCCCCGGCGGCGGATATTGGTCATCCAGCCGTCCATTATAAACTTCAATGACCTTGAGTGTTGGGGTAAGGCCACCTCCGAAGCTACCAACCTCCACTACAGCCCGCCCGAGGCAGAGCGAGGGCAAATTTGAGTAAGTTTGGTCGTTGCACAGTGTGTTTTTCTCTCTAGCGGATCGCGATATCGTCCAGGCTCATGACGGTGCCATCGTATCCCCTGGCGGTAGTACGGAAGCGCACCTCAATCTCCTTACCTTTGAAGGTATCGAGTGGGTACGAGAGAGACACGGGAAGTCCTCCGTTGTAGTCGTAGCTGCTGCCTGTGTAGGTCACGACGCTCGGCAGACTGGGGGAGCCGAGAATAGTTTCGGTGCCGCCTTGAATAATACTAATCGTCAGGCTGGCGGGCTGGATATTGTTCCAGGCGAGAAGGCTCAGTGTCAGGGGACGATCTGGGAGCGTGACCGTCTGGGAGATATAGGCATCGGCTCCTCCAGGGACATGGATGTTACACAACGGATTGTCTGCCCGAAAGGCATTTTTCCACGGAGCATACGTCAGAAATCGGGGATAGCCTGCAAAGCTTCCTCCTGCCAGGGCCACTTGCTTCCAGTCCGCCATCCCCGCTGAGAAATCGCCGTTCTTGATGAGATTCTCCGGCTTGCTTATTGTCACCGTGCCGTTGATTTTACCGATACTGCTACGGCTGGAATCGTTGACGCTACCGACAAAGCCCTCTAGCTCAATCGTGACGGTCTCTTTATCGGCGGCGTTGGCGTCGCTCTGGTAGATCATGTCCTGTGAGGCGGAGTCAAGGCTAACGCCTGTCAGGCCGCTGGCTGGGTTTTTCAGGGTGCCACTGCCAGTCACAATGCGCCAGTGGTAGGTGATGACCGGTGCATCCATGGTCGTGCTAGCGCGCAGCGGCAGAGGATCGCCTGCCTTCAGAGTGGATGTCAGGGGGTTAGCTTGACCCTTGCCGCGATCACGGTGGCCTCAAAGAGAACATAGCTATCGGAGCGTGCCCAGTCTGCCAAGACCGCACCAATATCGGCGGCTCCCAGGACTTTGTCCACAATAATGACAATGGCGTTGAGGGCAGTGGCAAGTGTCCCCAGAAGCGTAGCTGCGACACCTGCTGTAAAGCCCTGACGCGCGAAGACAACCACCATCCACTCGATAAATTTCTGACGTAGCGTGCCGTTGTTGGCGAGCGCCTTAAGAACCGTAATCAGGAGGCTACGAGCATTGCCTGCATTGATGGCAATTCCAGAATCCACCACGCCTGAGAAAATTACCGCCAGATCGTCGAAGTTCTTGAGGAGCTCTGTGGAGGGCAAGCCCTGTCCTCCTGCCAAATCCAGCTTGAGGCTTTCTTGGAGTCCGGAAAACGTGGCAATGGCGGGTAGGAGAAAGTCTTTGAAAAAGGTGATGAAGGAGATCTTGACATGAGCCCCAAGTGGTGTGAGATCGCCCGCGAGGGTCTTTGCGGTGCCGGTCAGATTGTTGGGATCGCCGCCGTTGCCATTGGCGATGATCTCAACGCGATAGGTGGCCTTGGTGGCTCCAGCCGGATAGAGATCAAGGCTGTAGGGACCACTTGTCACCGGGCCGTAGGCAACCGTGCCATTGGCGTAGTCGATCAGGCTGCCTGCCACACCCGACAGCCCGGATGTTCCCCAGAGAATCTCGCTGTAGATAACGCGGTGGTACTTGGAGTCCGGGACGGGCACAGGGTCTTTGCTGGCCTCGGTGTAGTAGGCGGACTGATAGATATTGACAATGGCGTTGCGGCGGCGCGTGTTGGTGATCGTCATCCCCAGGCCATTGGCGTTGGGCGCAGCGAGAAACCCTGATTGTTCGTTCTCGGGTTTAGTCTGGATCAGAGTCGTGGCGAGGGGTTCGCCGCGGTGGCGGGTGATGACCGCGCGTGTGCTTGGAGGGAACAGGGCATCACGAACCGCCGTGACCGCGCTCATCAGTGTGGGGTCGGTGTCGGCGAGGGCGTAGGGATTGGCGGCCAACTGGGTCGTGAGCTGGCTGGCGAGCACCTGCACACGCTCATCATCGCGCAGGAACTTGCGTACCTGCTCCTGCGCCTCAGTCGGAAGCGTGAAGGCCCCGACGGCGTAGAAGAGTAGCGCGACGGAGGTCTGGAGCGGGCTAACCTCGCCCACCATACCGCTGGCCGTGCTGCCGGAGAAGCCGAGCAGCACCAAGCGTTTGTCTTTATCCATGAGCAGGAGCAGGGCCGGGGTGGCGTTAAACTGCCCTAGCGTAAAATTCCCATCGCCTTTGAGCGCCGCCGCAGTGTAGCCCGAGAGGAGCGAGAGCTGACCGAGGTTGAGTGGCGAACCCGTGGGGAGAATCACCCGCCCTGTGCTTTGCTGCGTGGTGGTTGTGGAAGAGCCTCCGCCACGGATCGGGCCAAAGCCAAGGTTCCAGCCGCTGCCACAGCCCGTCAGACTCATCAGAGGAAGCGCGAGGGCAAGCTTCAGTAATTTTCGTCGGTTCATTTTTTGTCAAATGCTCCTAAAAGTACACGACCACACGGATCGGGTTGTTGTCGTAGTAGATGCTGGGGTCAAAGCCATTGCCCCAGATAAGCAAGTAGCGAATGCCACTCCCGCGTCGGTAAAAACTCGCGCGGACGACCCCCGAAATCTCCTCACTAACCGGGATCGCAGGGGGAAAGGGATCGTCACCGGTGAGGATCGGGATGCTCGTCACCGCCGTTGCCTCCATGTCGCCCTGAAGAATCCGGTAGCGCTGTAGGGCTGCCCCGGCCTTGTTGGTCATCGTCACAATATAGTGCCTGGCCCCGGCAACAGAGGGAAACTCCCAGAAGTACGCTCTGGTGTTGGTGCCGAACTTATTAAGCGCAGACTCCGAGACCCGGGTGAGCGTGAGCGGGTACATATTAAAGCAGCTTACGCACTTCGATTGCCTGGAGGCGCATGGTCTCCATCTGCTCCGCCATCTCCACGGGGACATCCGTGAAGGCTTTGCTGCCAAAGTTGGTCTTGCGCGACTGCCATATTGCCAGCATTGCTGGGGCATATTTCTTGAAGGCCGCCGCGCTCGTGGCTCCGATAAACGAGGCGTAGGTCTGGCCCATGCCACTTCCAACGGGGCCAGCGGCGAAGAAGCCAAAGCCCTCAAAGGGAGCCGCTCCCTCAACACGATAGCGCAAGACGACGGCGCGCATCCCGCTGGCTGGAAGCGCCCGCTGCTCTAGAATCTTGAGGCGCATCAGTTTGCCCGTCTTGCGCCCCGTCTGCTCAACAAAGTCGGCTGTGGAGCGAACGGGGTCGGAGAGATCGTTTGTGACGGTGGTGAACTTCTCCGCACCGAACTGCACGGCCTGCGGCACAATCGTCGTGCCGTACTGCCCAAGCGCGACTTGGGTACCGTCGGGGCCTTTGAGGATAATCGAGTCGCGCTTCTGGTCTAAAAGTGTGAAGCCCGGCGCGATTCCAATGCTGCCCGTTCCATCCGCGAAGTTCTGGAGCTTGAGTTTCTTTTGCATCATGCCATCAGGGTAGCAGGCTACCGTGTGGCAAACGTGTGGAACTCACCCGGCTCTTCGTTCGTCCCTCACTACGAGCCACCCTCCCTCTACGAAGGAGGGGGCGGTGAAGGCGCTGCGCACCTTCACCAATCCCTACTACCGCATCCTATGCCTGGTAGGAAACGAACCCTCCCTGCCCTGAGGGAGGGTGCCGAGGGACGAGGCGGGTGGGTACGAGGCGGGGGGGGGCTAACGATCTCCCACTGCACGCTTAAACGCGGCTGATCCACCAACGACTGGGAGAATGATCTGAGTGGCATCGAGATCAACCATCAGCTTCGTGCCGGCCTTGGGCCAGAGCGTGAAGTCGCGGTCGCTGGAGAGGATCATCAGGCCGATTCGCTTGCCAACCGGGATGATCTGGTCGTCGGGTTGGAGGTTGAACGTGAGGGTCACGAACTCGCTCGGTTTCAGG
>JANNDD010000718.1:0-1602 GCA_031387365.1 Armatimonas sp.
GGCATGACCGATGCCGATGTTCTTGAGATTTTCACGGAGAGTGGTGCGCTGCTCAAGGGGCACTTTGTGCTCACGAGTGGTCGTCACTCTGATACATACTTTGAGAAGTTCCATGTCCTGCGCTACCCACCGCATGTCGAAGCACTCTGCAAGGTGCTCGCCGAGCGCTGCGCCGCCACCAAGCCTGATGTGGTGCTCGGACCGACCACGCTGGGAATTCTCCTGGCGTATGAAGTGGCCAAACAGCTCGGGGTTCCGGCGGCGTACGGCGAGAAAGACCCCGATGGCAAGCGGATGCTGCGTCGCCCAGAACACTTAACCTCCGGGCAGCGAGTTTTAGTCGTGGACGATGTGCTGACCACGGGCGGCTCGATCCGTGAGTGCATGGAGCTGGTAGAAAGCATCGGTGCCACGCTCTGCGGGGTCGGCGTGGTCGTGGATCGCAGTGGCGGGACGCTAGATTTCGGCGCTCCGCTGGCCGCGACACTCTCCATGAACGTGGTGAGCTATGCCGAAAACGAAATCCCAGATTGGCTCGCCGCCACGCCCATCACCCGGCCTGGCTCGACGGGTAAGAAGTAGACCTCTCCTCCCCAGCCCTCCTCTCCCAGGCGTTCGTACCTCACTGGGAAAGGAGGGAGCCAAAGGGTGGATTCCCCTTTCCCAGCGAAGTATGAGCGTCCGGGAGAGGGGCAGGGGAGAGGTTAAACAGGAAGCTCCTCCTGCACCTTCACAGGTCGTTTTTCGGCAATTGAGCGGCGCAGCGCGGCTTCGAATTGCAGTTCCTCCAGCCCCGCAAGCCCTGGCACGGGGGGAGGAGTGCTCTGGCGAATGGAATCTAAGTAGGCCGCCAGCGACTTCTCAAACGAGGCGCGGTACTGGTCCCAGCGCGAGTGGTTCCCGATCAGCCCGTGGGATTCTTTGTAGCGCGTGGCATGGTCGAAGATTTCCAGCGGCCCGTCGAGATCGCTAAAGTGTAGGCTCCCGCGCTCGAAGTGAAAGTGTAGCTCGTAGAGCGAGTGATCGAACTTGGTGCCACTGGTTCCGAGAATCGTGCCCGTGGCACTCTCCAGCCGAAACGCCGCGCTCACATCCACTGCACCTTGATACGCGGTCTCGCCCGCCAGAGCCGAAATCTCCTGGGCCCGTCCCCCGAAGAGATTCAACAAATCAATGCAGTGACTCCAGCAAGCGTAGTTCACCAGAAGCGAAGCCTGAGTAAGTTTGCCAAAGTCGCGCTCAGCAATTATTTTCTGCGCTCGCTGGGTTTGCTCAAAAAATCGGTAGTTGAAGACCATGGCCGTTTCTGTGCCAAGTGCTTCGGCTCTTTCGAGCAGCATTCGGGCTTTGACAAAATCGTCCTCACTCACGTTGGCCTGGCCGTTTTGCGCCACCAGCGGCTTCTCAAAGAACAGCCGTTGGGGCGCAAATTTACTTTCCAGCAGCGCCTCCGTGGCCACAAAGCGCTGCGTCTCGTGGGTGAGCACCAGCACGGCATCGGGCGCATCAGCGAGCAGCGCCTCGACGGAACCAACGGCGCGGCCTCCAAATTCTTGAGCACAGGCTTCGGCCTTAGAGAGCGTCCGGGAGAAGTAGCTCAGC
>JANNDD010000742.1:0-10529 GCA_031387365.1 Armatimonas sp.
GGTGCGACTTAAGATCCGCCTCGCCTTCCAGGAAGTCCGCGACGCGATTGAGCATTTCATCCAGGTTGCCTGTCTGCTCACCCGTGCGCGCCATCTGCACCGCGATGGGGGAAAGCACGCCCGAGCGTGCCAGCACGGCGGCAATTCCCTGCCCGGACATCAACAAGGGGACACCATCCAGCATGGCCTCGGCAATCGCACGATTCCCACAGGCACGCCCGGCAATCTCAACCGCTCGGACAATATTCACCCCCCCAGCAAAGAGCGCCGAGAGTGCCCGGCAGAACCGCGCGGTGGCGTAGCGCCTTGAGACACCACCGACGCCAGGGATGAACATCTTGAAGTTATCCCACGCCGCCCCAAACGCCGGAAACTGGTTGAGAAAGCGCGCTAGCCACCAGAGCAGCGCCCCAACCACCGCGACAATGGCAGCGAACTTGACTTTCTCCTGCACCAGCGCCGTGCCGGATGCCCCCATACCCGCTTGAGTCCACTTAATTACCAGATAGACAATCCCCGCCAGAGAGAGCACAATCTTCGGATAGAGGGTCTCGCGGGAGAGCTTTCTTCGGATCTCGATCTCCCGCTCCAGATAGTCTGCCAGCCGGTTACACATTGTCTCCAGCATCCCGCCGGTCTCCCCAGCACGGATCAGCTCGATCTGCATCGTGGTGAAGACAGCGGGGTAGTTGTCCATCACTTGCGAGAGCGGAGCGCCGTTCGAAATGGCCGCCTGGCACTCCCGCAGGATGGTCTTGAGGCGTGAGTGCTTGGTCTGTTGCTCCAGGGCATTGAGCGCCTGAATGAGCGGGACACCGGAGCGCAGTAGTGTTGCGAACTGCCGGTAGAACATCGCCAGCTCCTGCAATGGAGCGGAGACAGCAAACGGGGCAAATTCCACACGGCTGGGATTGCTCACGGAGAGTGGGCGGTGTGGATTGGGTGTTGGGCTGAGCGTGTGGTCGTAGACCGTGCCGGGCGCAGAGAGTGCGATCTTGCTAGGAAAGAGACCTTGTTCCCGGAGTGCGGCTGCAGCGAGACTGGGGTTTACCGCCTCGATCAGGCCGGAGATCTGTCGCCCCTGGAGGTCTTTAGCGTCGTAAGAGAAAGTTGGCATGGTTGGTTCTATTCAAAGGTTCCCAGGAACTGCCACATGAGCTTAAAGCCCCCGTAGAGTGCCAGGATCAGGACATAGCCCGATGTCACCAGCGTGATCATTCCGGCAAACTGTTTCTGCGCCTTGCGGGCGGTGTCGGTGGCGCGCGCTGCTTCTTCCTGGTAGAGCGTCGTTACCTGGTCCAGCATCTCGGTGAGCTGGCCGGTGTGCTGACCAGTGACAAGAAGCTGAATGGGATCGTGGTCCATTAAGCCACTGGCCTGGATTGCCTGATCCAGGCCTTGTGCACTGCGAATCTTTGGCAGACCCCGCAGGAGCTGCTCACGAAGCACGGAGTTGGGCACCGCACGCGCCGCCGCCTCGTAGGCAGTAGACGACGCAACTCCCGAGCGTAGCAGACGGGAGAGAACGCGGGTGAAGCTGGCGAGCGCCCGTGCCCGGTGGAGCTTTGCCATCGCGGGAATGCGCAGCGAGAGGGAGTCGCGTAGCGAGGCTGCGGCGGGAGTTGCCCACCACTTCCCCCCAAAGTACGCCACGGCGTGGCAAACAATCCCAAGTGGGATATAGAAAAATGCTTCCCACTTTAAGTAGGTGACCAGCAGGCCTCTCGGATCATCGAGCTGGCGGGTGGCGATCCAGATCAGGTTGGGGGGGAAGACAAGCACCGACCAGAGGCTCTGCCAGCTCAGAAAGCGCACCCACCACATGCCCTGACGTAGCGCCGCGTCTTGCTCCGCCCCTAGGGCAGCCTCCTCGCAGGCAAAAGGCAAAAATCCCCCGGCCTCGCCCGCTGCCACTAAGCCAACCATGTGCTCGGGGAAGACGCCATTGGTTCTGGCTAGCTCACCCGCCCAGGACGCTCCCTGCCCGACATTGTGTGCCATGGCCGATCCGGCTGCCTGAATTCGGGGATTGGCGGTGCGTGGGCCAAGATTGGAGAGCGCTGCCCCGGGCGTCATTCCAGAGTGCAGCAGGGATGCCATCTGCCGGAAAAACAGTCCGAGGTCCTCGGCTTTCGCAGCGGGCTGCGTGCCCGAAATCTCTAGCGTGGGAACCGATGCCGGAGCGGCGAAGGCAAGATTACTCTGCACAGCAACCCGGACATAGCCTTTCCCCGCAAGGCGTGCTTCGACCTCTTGTGAGGTTGCGGCATCCATCGCGCCCCGAAGGACACGTCCACTGGTTTCGGTGGCTTCGTAACGAAAGATTGGCATGGGCTTGCTCTATTGTAATAGGTAACGCAAATCTTTGCACTTTAGTTACGGCGCGGCGCATCGTCTGCTACGGGCGCAGAACGACCGTCTTAGCGCGGATCTCGTTGGGAAGGGCGCGGAGCTTTGCCACGTCTTCCTGGGAGAGTCCGACACCGTTCGGGCCAGCCACAGCGGCTGTGAGCCGCAGGGGGTTGGCACCGACGGCCTGAATCGCCTGAAGCTCATCGTCGGTGATACCCGCTGCGCTGTAGAGAGGGGACTCATCCGGGCCAAAGAGTCCGGCGCTCTGTTGGTTGGCTAGCTGTGCAAAGCTGCGAGCATCTATCAGAACGCCCGTATAGGTGCTCTGGGGAGCAGTGGGAGTCGGAGCCACAGTGCCCGCTGCGGCCACGCTGACATAGACCACGCCGCCTTTGACTTTTTGCGGCCCGGCGGCTGGCGACTGATTGACGATCGTGTTCGGCGGTACGGTGGGGTTGATGACCTCGGGCGTGTTTTCGGAGAGGGCAAGCGTCAGTCCGATCTGAACAAGTGCGACCTCCGCAGCGGCACGCTGCATGCCAACAAGGTTGGGGACGTTGGCCTCGATAACGCTATCGCTCTTCACCAGAGGCTTGGGGGCGGGGGTCGCTACCGTGACAACGCCGGGTGCTGGTGTGGGATTTTTCAGTCGGGCTTTCTCCGCCTCACGCCTCTTGATCGCCTCGCGTACTTTGGCAATGTCATCGGTGGCACGGTAGCTCCACAGGGACCAAAGAACCGCGCCCACTGCAACCAGTGCCGCCAGAAGAACCGCCGCACGGAGCGCGTAGCCGGTGATTGTGGTGCGCTGTGACTGCCGCTCCAGCACTTCCTCCCGCTGGGCCAGCTCTTTAGCGCGCTCGTGGCTCTCGTGGATCTTATGGGGGATCGCTTCAAAGCCGATCATGGTGCCATCGGGGCGCACCCCGTGGAGATTGTAGAGATGCACCAGCTCATCGTGCTTTACCCGGACAATTCCCAAGTCGTGAAGTAACGTCTTCCAGTGCTCGTGCTCCGCAACGGCGTGAAAGACGGCGGCGGAGACTAAAATATGCCCCTGATCGCCACAGTCCATCACGCGCTGCGCTGTGTTGATTCCCTCACCGGCGACGTCCATCACGCCATCGCCGTCTTCGTCCACGATTACCACGGGGCCGGAGTGGATTCCCTGGCGGAGCCTGAAGTTCGCCCCCACTTGCTCGCGCAGAGCGGCGGCCTGGTGCTTGATCACCTCATCCAGCGCGACGGCGGCGGCTAGGGGGTACTCAATGTCCTGAAAGAAGACAATCGCCATCCCATCGCCCGTCTTGCGCAACATGAACTGTCCCTCAGATCGTGCGACTTGAAACGCAGGGAGGTTGTAGACAAGGTTCTGAAGGGCTATCTGAACCGCTGCCTGCGAGTTGGCGGAGAGCCGCGAGTACCCGACAAAGTCTATAAAGAGCGTGTGCGCTGTACGTTTGGGCTGGATTTCAGACAGGGACATAATGTTCTCTTAGACGGTGGGCAGTGTAGCGAAGTTCCTCTATACACAGTGAACTAACTCTCAACCCCCTCCCAATATAGGGGAGAGGATTGAAGGGAGGTTTTACGGAAGCGTCGCGACGATTGCATGCGCCGAGGGGTTGCCGGTGGGGTGGTTTTTCTCCAGCGCCTGCACGCGGTACTCGCGCTTCTCCGGTTGCCCCGCGCTCAGCGGTGGGCGTGCATCCTCGAAGGGCGACGTGGTCGCGACTGCCAGCAGGCTCCAGTCATCCTCCATAGCGCGGCGCGACTCGATCCGCACAGCGGCGTAGCGGGATTTCGTGAAGCGCAGCTCCACGCGGCTCCCGGTGAGTGCCTTCGCGGTAAGCTTGGGTGTGAAAGCGGCGGTGCTCACCTCGGGGCCAAAGAGTCCTAAATCCTTACCAATCGCCTCGTTGAAGCCCTTTGTGGCGCGGATGCGGGCAACCAGCAGCTTGGTGCGGCTCCGAATTGCAGGCAGTACGCCCGGAGGAAGGAGAGGCAGCTCGGGTGGCAGAGGCAGAGCGGGCAGGGGAGTATTGGGATCGGCAGTGTGCAAAATATCTCGCCACGCTGTCACTTCTTGGGAGAACGCGCTCACCGCAGCGGCATAGCCTGCCGCCCTTGCAAGGGTCTGTGCATCAGTATATGCTTGCCCCAGCTCATCCGGGGTGATCTGCAAAACGGTTGTATGCTGCGCTAAAGCCGCTGCAAAGGTCTGATGCCATGGAGCAACCTGGTCTGCGCGCACAGGATAGTAGGTTCGTCGTGCCACTTTAATACGTTTCCTTCCTAGAAAACAGGGTCTGCAGAATCATTTCACCGACCCTGTAAAAGCACACTGCATTGTTTATGAAACGAATCATTTGCGGGGCAATCGCTTCCACAATGCTTCCCTGTATTTTACCGCAAAAAATGAAACAACCCTGGGGCAAGCCCCGAAGTATAGGGTAAGGGAGTCCGCCTGAGAGCCGACAGCCAGAAACCGCGACTCTTGAGAGAGTCGCGAGTGTCCAAACCGGTGAACGGGGCAAGCCCCAAGATATCGTACCCATAAGGAGAGCCTTTTGCATGAATGGTTACCCGCCCACTGAAAAGGGGCGTCTGAGGGCTACCGGCCAAAAAGTCGCTCCGCGACTACCGAGTTCCTCAGTTCTCAGTAGTTCTCAGTAGTTCTCAGTCGCGGAGCGACTTCGCAGCCGAGAAACGAGGCTCTTAGACGCCGATTTCATCGGCGGGGAAGGGATTCGTGCAAAAGGCTCAGGAGTGTGTTTTAAGCACTAGCTGATCAGGCGAATCGCACCACGAAAAAATACATGATAGAGTAGTCTTCAGTTATGGCACGCACAACCAACGGTTACTGGTATTTTAGCTTTACCTTCTTCCCGATCCGGGACGGAGCCGTTGTGTAGCGTCAGTCAGACACCCACATAAAGCCCGCCCCGGAACCAACCGGGGTGGGCTTTTTTCTTTGGGAAAGAGCAAGAACACTATGGATCAGATTGCCGATAAACGTGATGCGAGCACCGTGCAACGCACGCTTCTCCCCGCTCCCGCTATTCTTCGCGAGGAGTTTCCGGTCAGCGCGGCTTCGTATCGCACGGTCGCTGAGGGACGTATCGCCATTCAGCGCTTGCTGAGCCGCCAGGACAGCCGTTTTCTCGTCGTCACCGGTCCCTGCTCCATCCACGATCCTGAGGCGGCGCTCGACTACGCCCGCCACCTCGCACCGCTGGCGACGCAGTACAGCGATAAGCTTGTCGTGATGATGCGCACCTACTTTGAGAAGCCGCGCACGACGGTTGGCTGGCGCGGACTGATCAACGACCCGCACTTAGACGGCACCTACGACATGCCCGAGGGATTGCGCCGTGCCCGAAAGCTTTTAGTCCAGATCACCGAGCTGGGCTTGCCCGTCGCCACGGAGCTACTCGATACAGCCACGCCCGACTACTTCGCCGACTTGATCTCCTTTGGCTCGATTGGCGCACGCACCACCGAGAGCCAGCCGCACCGGGCGATGGCGAGCGGCATGCCGATGCCTGTCGGTTTCAAGAACGGCACCGACGGTGAGCTGCAGATCGCACTGGATGCCATGCTCTCGGCGCAGAGCCCCCACTCCTACTTGGGCTTCGACGAAGCGGGGCGCTGCTGCGTCGTTCGTACGCAAGGCAATCCGGATGTCTGTTTAATCTTACGGGGTGGCAAGAAGAGCCAGCCCAACTACGACCGGGTGAGTGTTGCTCGCGCCGTAGCGTGCCTGGACAAAGCCGGTCTTCCCCCAGGTATTGTCGTGGATGCGAGCCATGCCAACTCCGGCTACGACCCGGAGCGCCAGCCGTTTGTCGCCGAAAAGATCGGACGTCAGCGCCTGGAGGGCGATAAGTCACAGCTTGGGGTGATGGTGGAGAGCAACTTAGTGGGGGGCAAGCAGAGCATTAGCTCCGAGATGGTCTACGGCAAGTCCGTGACCGATGCCTGCCTGGGCTGGGAAGAGACCGAGGCGCTGCTAGGGCGCCTGTATGCGATGTTCTAGGTGTTTTAGATGTTTTAAAGGGAGTATAATGCCGCTGTGCCCGCTACCCTTAGAACCATTTTGATTGCCTTGCTTGCAGTTGTTGCGGGTGGGGCAGGGATAGCCTATCGGCCATTTGGGATCGCACTTGCGGTGGGGGGAGCACTGCTTGGCATTTGCTCGGGAGTGATCCGCCGCCCCATTCTCGGGTTCTTTCTGATGCTGTTTTTCTTCCCGCTCTACCCCGTGTTTCGCGCGTGGGCGCAGCTTAATCTGCCGCTCGTGCTGATGGGAATAAAATTCTGGCCCGATGCCCTGCTCGGGCTGATCTGGATCGGGATCGTGATGCAAAAGATTGGGCACCGTCGGCGCTTAAAGCTCTATGGCGACGACTGGCCCGCGCTGGTCTGGGTTGTGACGGTAGCCTACGGCTCGGTGATCGCCTTTAAGAATCAGCACCCGTTTATCTTGCTCTTTGGCTGGCACTACGCCCTTCCCCCCGTGCTGGGCTACTTTGCGATCCGCCAGATCCGTCCCAGTGCCCGCGATGCCGCCGGGATCGTGCGCCTGCTGCTGGTAACGTACGTGTGTCTGACACTGCTCTCTCTCGCTGATTTTATCGTTCGGCCTGAGTACACGGCTAAGCTTGCTCAAGTGGCACGGCCCGAGGTAGCGGAGTGGGCAATGGATGTGGACGATAAAATTACGAACACGGTTGAGTTCTGGACACGCTACGCTCGGATGCAGTCGCTACTCTTCGAGGAGAATGTCTTTGGCTCGCTCTCGTCGTTGGTCTCGCTGTACTGCCTCTCCTGGTTCACGCTGAGCCGCCGCGCCGTGGGCCGTTTCTTCTTGCTGTGGGTACTGAGCACGGGCGCGCTTCTGCTCTCGGTCTCGCGGGGGAGCACCGCAGGCTGGGTGGTGGGAATCGTCGTCTTACTCCTGCTCTGGCGTCGCTACTCCTGGCGCTTGACCGTGGCTCTAGGATCCGTGACCGCTCTGGCCGTCGGGCTTTTTCTCTTCGCTGCGGACAACCCCAAAGTGAACTTCTGGGTGAAGATGATAGAGAGCACCGGGGTACTCGATGGGAAATTCGGGCAAGACCGAGCACACCAGTGGAAGGCGGGCCTGGAGATATTTCTCCAACATCCTTCGGGAACGGGGCTGGGCTCCGTGGGGTATGCGGCATCCCGCTCGGGGGCGGGTAGTACCCTGGTTGCCGATAGTAACTACGTCGCCTATCTGGGCGAGATGGGAATCCTGGGCGCACTAGGCCTTATTGCAATGCTGGCTGGTCTATTTTGGGTACTGGGCCGCTGGCAGCGCACCACCGATGATCCAGGCCTCAAGGCGCTGGGCATGACCCTCATCGCGTACCTATCCGGTGAGTGTGTCCATGCATCGTCTGCCAATGTCTTCGAGTACTACTACACCTGGCCGGTCTTCTGGTTACTCGTGGGCGTGTATGTCTGTCGGTGTGAGGCGGGCACCACCCGCCTCCAACCCATACCCCGGCCCCTTCCCTGCCGCAAGGAAGGGGAGAAGGGGTAGGTCATGCGTGTTCTGTTTGTCTCGTGTGACCCGCTTGAGGGCGCTGTCACGCGCTACCGCTGCACGCATCTAGCAGAAGCTCTGAGGTCAGCGGGGCACACCGCCGATGTCGCTACAATCTACGACCCCGTGATTCGGCTGGAGCACGATATTGTTGTCTTGCATCGTATCTGCGCCAACCAAGAAGGCCAGGCGCTCGCCGATGCCGTCCGAAAGAGCGGTGCCACGCTGGTTTATGGAGCGGATGATCTGATGTGGGAGGTGCCCGCCATCTCCCCGGCCTCGTCCCTCGGCCACCCCTCTTCCCCTGATGCTCCTCCGTCGCGGGAAGAGGGGCTGGCAAGTTTGCATTTAGCGATGCTTCGACAGGCGGATGGGGTGCTGGTCTCAACGGAATCTCTGGCTGAGTTTGCGCGGGAGGCGGGGGCAAGAGATGTTGTGGTCGTTCGGAATACCCGGTACTGGGGGCCAATTTCGCTATCGCTGCATGATTTCCCTGAAAAGCTGTGGGAAGAGAGTCGGCCCAAGAAGGAAGGGGGGAGGTTCTGGATGCTCTATCCATCCGGGACTGCGACACATGATGATGATCTTGCCAAAGTTGCCCCGGCATTGAAAACGGTTATGGAGGACGACCCTACCGTGCGACTTATTCTGGTTGGGCCTGTTGTTATTCCAGAGACTCTCCAATCCGTTCGTGAGGCAATTGGGTGTGTCCCGCTACTTACTATGGATCAGTATCTTGCGTTGATCTGGCAGGCTTCGGTTGTGATTGCTCCGCTCGCACCAACACGGTTCAATCAGGGCAAGAGTGAGCTGAAGTGGCTGGAAGCAGGAAGCTGGTCAAAGCCAACCCTGGCAAGTCGGTGGGGCGGGTTTGGAGAAATTGTCCGGGATGGGGAAAACGGACTGCTGGCCGTGAATGAATCCGAATGGGTTGCACAGTTGACCCGGTTACGTGAGGATCGCGACTACGGCAGTTGCTTAGGGGGGACTGCAAAGAAAGTTCAGCGCTTTGATTGGAGCATGGCGCAAACTCTTACGGAGGTTCCGTTTCTGGAGTGGCGAGGCAGTAGCACTGTTCATATTACTTTATTTCGGAATCCTCTGGGCTTTGCGAAGGGAAAGATAAAGTCTGTGCTGCGACGGGTGCGACGATGAATGCGTTTGTGGGAGGCATTGGGAGACGAAGCGGAAGGCTTGCCACACGTGTGGCAAGCTCCAGATCTTGTCACACAGAGGCTCCAACACGTGTAAATCGCTCTCAGCAACGAAGTCCAGAGCCATTTACACATGTCAAACATGGCGGGAGAGCCTCAGCAACGTGATGTACACCTGTTCCATCCTCATCGTAACGTACCGCTGCAAAGACGACGCTCTGCGCTGCCTCGCTTCCCTCTCCCCTGCCTTTCCCGTTATCGGGAGGGAGGGGCCGGGGGAGGGAGGGCCATTCCAGATCATCGTCGCAGATAACGCCAGCGGCGATGGAACGGTGGAGGCGATTCGGGCGCAGTTCCCGCTGGTCTGTGTACTGGGGCTCGATGAAAACATCGGGTTTGCCCGCGCAAACAACCTCGCCGCAAAACACGCGACGGGCGAATTTTTGCTGCTTCTCAACCCCGACACAGTGATTCCCGAGCTAGGCACGCTGGAGCGCTGCGTGGCGTATCTGGCGGCACAAGATTCTTACACCTGCGGCATGACGTGCCGCGTGGAGTCTGAGGACGGTTCTCTCCAGTGGGAGTGTGCCCGCCACTTCCCGACCGTCTCCTCCGAGTGCGCCAAAGCCTTCTTCCCCTACAAGCGCTGGGATGCGATCAAGAGCTTCGATGTGACCAAAGAGCAAGCCGTACCCTGCGTCCTTGGCGCGTTTGTACTTTTGCGCCGCGCCAACTGGGAGGCTCTCGCCGGCTTCGACGAGCGCTTTTTTTTGATGTACGAGGACGTGGATCTCTGCCGCCGCCTTTACGAGCAGGGCTGGAAGCTGATGTACTGGCCCGAGGCGCGAATTATCCACACGGGGGGACAGTCGTGGAAGAGTGAGAAACCGCGCACCTACGCCAACACCCATCTTTCGTCGCTTCAGTACATCCAGAAATACTGGCCCGGCTCCGAGCGTGGCGTGAAGTTCATGTTTCGTGTGGCGCTGGCGCTCAAGAAGCTCGCCACACGCGGCAATCCCGAAAAGCAGGCCATGATTCTCGCGGCGCAAGAGGCGTTGCGGTGAAGCCATCTCCCCGCGCCTTAGAGCGCGACCCTCTTCCCCTTTTGCTCCTTCGTCGCGGGAAGAGGGACTGTATTCGACGTTGCCCTGCCCCTCTTCCCGGCGAGCTTGCGAGCCATGAGGGGAAGAGGGGAGGCGAGGAACGAGGCGGGGAGATGGCCCGAAGTGACACGGCCTTATGAAGCTGCTCTACATCTCCACGCTAGATCACATCGTCCGCGTGATGTTGCCCCATCTCGATGGCGCACGAGAAGCGGGCTACGAAACCCATGTCGCCTGCCAGTTCACGCGCTTCAAGGACGATATCGCGCCGCACGCCGATAGTCTGCATCACGTCCCGATCCAGCGCAACCCGCTTGATCCGCGTAATTTAGTGGCGCTTTTTGC
>JANNDD010000751.1:0-1147 GCA_031387365.1 Armatimonas sp.
GATCGAGCTGGCAACGGCACTGAGCACGCTCAAGAAGCGCCCCAAGCGTAGCATTGTCTTCATGACGTTTTTCGGCGAGGAGCGCGGTCTGCTGGGCTCGCGTTTCTATGGCAAGAACCCGGTCTTTCCGCTGAACCAGACCATTGCCCATATCAACCTAGAGCAGATTGGCCGCACCGACGACCGTGAAGGCCCACGGGTCAGCGCCGCGTCCATGACAGGCTTTGATTTCTCCGACATCGGCCCAATCTTCGCGGCGGCGGGCAAGGCGGTGGGGGTAGAGATCAGCAAGCACCCCAAAAACAGCGACGCGTTCTTTGGCCGCTCCGATAATCAAGCCCTCGCCGATCTAGGCGTTCCCGCCCACACGCTCTGCGTCGCTTATGTGTATCCCGACTACCACGGGGTGGCAGATCACTGGGAGAAGCTCGATTACCCCAACACCGCCAAAGTGCTTAAGGGAATCGCCCTAGGCATCCTCACCCTCGCCGATAGCCAGAACGAGCCCCGCTGGAACGCCGACAACGAAAAATCCGCCCGCTACCTCAAGGCATGGCAGGAGCGGCAGAAATAACCCACTTAGTGCTCACGGGTTTCAAGCCAGGTAAGTACGTCGCCGAGAAGATCGTCTGTCGCCGCCACACCGAGTGCCGTGTCTCCCTGAAGATGCACACGCAGAGCCTCGGCACCTTCCTGTGCTTGCTCCGCAAGCGCCGACTCGTTCTGGCTCTGCGCCAGCAGCGAGACAATCTCTAGGATACTGGCCTGGTTTCCCTGGTAGTCGTGTTTCCTGTTCAGAGTCAGTGCCTGACGGAGAACAGCTACCGTGGGTTGGAATCGCTCTAGTGCAAGATTCGCTTTGGCCTGCCCGATATGGCAGACGACAATCCCGCGTATATCTTCCGTCTCACGGAGCGAGGGGAGAGCAGCCTCGTAAAACGATAAGGCCTGCTGTGGCTGCCCCTGGCGGACGGCAATATCACCCAGGTTGATTCGGGCATGAGCGGCATGGACAGGATCGCCAAGAGATTGATAGAGGGTCTGGCTACGCAGGAAAGCTTCGGTGGCTTTCTCCAGCTGCTCCAGCCCAGCGGCCGCGGCTCCTATACAGTTCCAGGCGTGTGCCTCGCGCACGGTATCGCCGATG
>JANNDD010000755.1:0-11853 GCA_031387365.1 Armatimonas sp.
CGCGATTCCGGGGACAGAGCGAACGCTTTTCAAGCAAAGCGACGGCATGGGCGAGGGGGCGCATTTTTATAAGATCAACGGCAAGTACTTCATCACAAGTGCCTGGTATCTTGGGACGATGAAGATGCCTTGCGCCCGCGCGGATCGCCCCGAAGGCCCCTACGAAGTTAAAGACATCAGTGCAGGCGAGGACTTCGGGATCGCCAAGGGCGCGATGCACCAGGGTGGGATTGTCGAGACCCCTACGGGCGAGTGGTGGGGTTTCTCGATGATGGACTTTAACTCTCTCGGGCGACTTACCGGGCTATCGCCAGTGACATGGAAGGACGGCTGGCCCTACTTTGGCCTTCCGGGCAACCTCGGGCGCTCGCCGCGCACCTGGATCAAGCCCAAGACCGGTGCTAGCTCCAAGCCCTCTGCTCCCTATGAGCGCAGCGATGACTTCTCGAGCAAGGCCCTCAAGCCGATCTGGCAGTGGAACCACGCGCCAGATAACGCCCAGTGGTCGCTCACGGAGCGCACAGGCTTCCTGCGCCTGCACGCCCTCCCCGCCCCGGATTTCTGGCAGGCACGCAACACCCTCACCCAGCGCGCCATCGGCCCGATCTCAATACCCACTGTGGAGCTAGATTTCGGCGGTATGAAGCCGGGAAATGTCGCCGGGCTCGGGCTACTCAACTCTCCCTATGCCTGGATCGGGGTGCGCTGCGGAGTAAACGGCTTCGTCATTGAGCAGCTCGACAAGACCACGGGCAAGGCGGCACAGGCTCCACTCCGAGGCACGCGTCTTTGGCTCCGTGCTGAGTGTGACTTCTTCACGGAGAAGGCAAAGTTCAGCTTCAGTCCCAATGGCAAGAGCTTCGAGCCCTTGGGGAGCGCATTCAAAATGGTGTTCCAGCTCAAGACCTTTCAAGGCATACGCTACGCACTCTTTCATTATAATGCATCGGGAACTACGGGAGGCCACGCTGACTTTACCCGCTTCACGGTAGATGAACCGCTGTGCCATGGGCTCACCAAGCCAATACCCTATGGGAAGACCATCACACTTACGGCAGTAGAAAGTGGCCAAGCGCTGATGGTTAGTGGGGCTACACCGTTCAAAGTTCTTGACAAAGGACAAGGTCGGGTCGTGCTCCGCCCCAGCACCGGCTCCGGGGGCGACACAGAGATGTTTCAATGGATCGAGACACCACAGGGAGAGCTGACTCTCCTCTCGCTCACAACCCACCGCTACCTTCGCCTGACTGCCACAACGGGGCAGTTACAAGCCGATAGCCAGGGGGCTCCACGAAACCGCAATGATGGCTCGCGCTTTGCCTGGAGTCTTGTGCGCTAATGTATCCAGCTTCAGGGATTCGGTGGGGACGTGGCAATTAGCACGACCAATGTCTCGGTGCCGGTGTTTTCAATGCCATGTAGGCACCACGGGGGCAGGTAGACAAAGTCGCCTTTTTTGACCTCGCGCTTGTAGCGGGCGAAGGTCATTGTCCCCATTCCCTCCAGGATCACGTAGGTCTCCTCAGTCTCGTGCGAGCCGGGCGAGAGCACGACGTGCGGCGGGACGTAGAACATCACGAGGCCCAGATTTTTCGAGGGCGCGTTTGGGTTGACCGGATGCACGACCCGCACCCCGAGGCCGTGGCAGTTGGGGTAGACCACGGGAACCCCTTCCTGGACGGTGACGATCATTGGGTCGGGCGGGGTCTCAGGTTTGGGGATGGTCGGGGGGGCATCGCTCTGGTAGCCCTTGAACTCGGTGATAGTTGCCATGAAAATTCTCCTAAAACTCGCGATGATAGCCAGCCGTCCAGCCGCCATCGACAGTCAGGCAGTGGCCATTGATGTAGCTGCTCTCGGGCGCCACTAAGAACAACGCCGCGTGGGCGATCTCTTTGGGCGTGCCAGGGCGGCCTAGGGGGATGTGGTCGAGAAGGCGCTGAACCGAGTCTTTGAACAGGCCGTCTTCACCGTAGAAAAGCTGCTCGGTGCCTTGGGTGAGAATCGAGCCCGGCGCGATGGCGTTGACTAGAATACTCTCCGGGCCGAGCTCCAGCGCCATGGCTTTGGTGAGGTTGATGACGCCCGCCTTGGCCGCCGTAAACGCGCACTGAAGCCGGAGCGGCACCAGCCCGGCCACGGAGGCGATATTGACGATGCGCCGCCCGTCTTCAGGAGCCCTGCGTAGCAGCGGAATCGCGGCGCGGCTGACCTGGTAGACCCCGGTTAGGTCTACGGCCAAGATTCGATCCCACTCGGCTTGCGGAAAAGCGTCTATATTTACCCGGTGCGCCAGCGTGTTGATCCCGGCGTTGTTGACCAGAATATCGAGGTGCCCCTGCTCTTGCTCGATCTGCGCCAGTGCTGCGGTGATCTGTACCGGGTTGGTGACATCCATCACGAGGGAATGCGGCGCTTCGGCCAGACCCAAATCTGCACCGTAAACCGTTGCGCCATTGGCGGCAAGGCAATCCGCGATTGCCCTGCCGATGCCCCGCGTAGCCCCCGTCACCAGCGCGACTCTGTGCTGTAGATTGATGTTCATCGTTGTCCTGGTGATTATACCGCTCGCTGGAGTTACACCAGCCGTTGCAAATTCGGCGTAAAATAGCGGTGAATGGCGCTCTTAGTTAAATTTTTCGGAGGATGGGATGCCCGGCTTGGGGACGCGCCTGTGGTCTGTGGGCGACTGGCAGCGCGGCTCCTGGCACTCCTGGCACTGCGTGCGCCCCGCGAGGTGGAGCGCGCATGGCTGGCGGAGACACTCTGGCCAGACGCCGACGAGACCCGGGGGCGATTCTACCTGCGCCGGACACTGGTGGAGCTACGCGTGGCGCTAGGTGAGGCGGCGGATAGCCTACTCATCACCGATGGAAGCCGTTTGCGCTTACACTGCCACACTGATCTGCAAGACACCCACGCGGCTCGTCACAGCGGGGCATTTCTGGCGGGCTGGAGCGATGAGTGGGTGCTCAATGAGCGGACGCATCGTGAGCAAGTACAGATACTGAGTCTTGAGCGCCATGATAATCTGCCGTTGCCACTCACTCCTCTGCGGGGCCGCGAGCGCGACTTGGAGCGTGTGTGTGGGCTGCTGCTCCAGAGCCGCTTAGTGACGCTCACGGGGGCAGGTGGTGTGGGCAAGACCCGACTGGCTCAAGAAGTGGCTCGCCTGAGTGCGGCGCACTTTCGTAATGGAGTGGTCTTCGCCGATTTTAGTGCGCTCACCCCTGGGGCACGTCTGACCGACACACTAGCGCAAGCACTGGGGCTGCGCTTCGGAGCGGCGAGTGAGGGGCACGCTGCCGTGTTGCGTGCTTTAAAAGAGCAACAAATAATTTTATTTATTGACAACTGTGAGCAAATTCTATCAGACTCCGCGGTGCTGGTACGCACGCTCCTCACGCAGGCGCCGCAGGTTCGGCTCCTAGTAACCAGTCGTGAGCCGCTGCATATTCCCGGGGAAGCCGTCTGGCGCGTGCCCTCCCTGACTCTCACCGACGCGGAGGCGCTGTTTTGCGAGCGGGCACAGGAAGCCTGTCCGCAGTGGCAGCCGACCTCTCCTGAGGAAAAGGCTATCACGACTATCTGCCGTCGCCTGGATGGCATTCCTCTGGCGATCGAGCTGGCGGCCACGCAGATTGCGGCGCTTTCTGCCACGCAGCTGGCACTGCGCCTGGAGGGGAGCTTCCTGCTGCTGCTGGGGGAAGATCTCTCCGCTCCCCCACGTCACCGCACACTGGAGGCGGCAATTCAGTGGGGGGTGGACTTACTCCCCGAGAGCGAGCGGTGTCTCTTTGCACGCCTGTCGGTATTCTCGGGGGGCTGGAGCCTGGAGGCAGTGGAGGCAGTTTGTGGAGATTCCACTTTGGAGACGAAGCAGATCGCGCCACTGCTGACCCGGCTTGTGGGGCGCTCGCTCGTGGTACTAAGCGAGAGGCGCTATCGTTTTCTGGAGCCGCTGCGTGCCTTCGCCTCCGCTCTTCCCGAGGCGAGTCTGCCGGAGCTACCGGCACGTCACGCCGCTTACTTCTGTACTTTTTCCGCTCACCACCTGAGTGCACTACGCACGCACGGCGAGAGTGCTGCACTGCAAGCACTGGCCCATGAGCAGGCCAACCTGGAGGCGGCACTCTCTCGCTCTGTGACTGTGGACACAACCCACTGCCTAGGGCTGGCGCTCGGGCGGTTTCTGCGCCGTCGCGGCTATGCACAGGCGGCGGTGAGCCCGCTGGAGAGAGCGCTTGCCTGTGCCCCCACGCACCACGAGCTTCTCTGCGAGAGTGCCGGGCTCCACCTAGATCTCCAAGCACCGCAGCGGGCACGCGCTTGTGCTGAGCAAGCCCTCGCCTTAGCGGCAGGCTCTGCGGACGAGGCGGAGGCACGTAATCTTCTGGGCCAGGCTGCCGAGCAGGAGCAAGACTATGCCCAGGCCCGGATGCACTTTGAGAGGGCACTGGCGCTCTATACTGCCGTCGGGGAGCGGGCGGCGGTGGCGCGGATGCGAAACAATCTGGGGTATCTCGCCTTTCTGGATGCGACCCTGGATCGTACAGCAGCGGAGACGGCGCTACGGGAGGCGATTGCGATTCTCAAAGAGACCGGTGATCAGCATGCCGTCAGCTCCGCGCTCAATAACCTAGGAAACCTCGCCTTCTTGCGCTCCGACTGGGTGGCAGCAGGCCAGGCGTATGCGGCGTCGCAGGAGCTGGAAGAGGCACTGGAAAACCCCTCGGGGGTGGCGCGGGCACTGAGCAACCTAGGGGAAGTCGCGCAGCAGCAGGGCGAGCCCGAGAAAGCTCGAGCACTCTATACCGAGGCCGAGCGCCGCTTCCGGGAGCTAGGAAGCCCGCTCGCGGACTACACAGCACAGCTTAGGGAGCAGCTCGGATGAGTCCACAGCAGCTCCCTACTCCTGCTGAACTAGACTTGTTACGACGAGAGGCGGGTGAGGCACGACGTGTCTTGAACTATGACCAGGCGATTCTCCTCAACCGGCAGCGCATCGAAGGCTGGCGTCAGCGAGAAAATCCGACAGAGATCGTCGCCGCCCTAATCGAGCTCTCCCGGGACTGCCAGAGCAACCGCCAGCCGCTGATCGCCTTCTCCTGTCTGCACGAGGCCCACACGCTCTTGCCTGGAGAGGCATCGGTCTCGATTGCGCTGGGGGATCTCTACACGGAGCTGCACCTGCAAGATCAGGCCATTGCGCTCTACGAGGCAGCGGGAGAGCTTGGGACAAACCGACTGATGCGCGCCTATCTGGGCAAGGGAGACAAAGTACGGGCGCACGTCTTTCTGGAGCGCGCTCGCCGTCGGCTTCAGCAGGAGAAAAATCTGCGGGGGGAGGCAAATCTCCTGGTGGGCTGGGGCGATCCGCCTGCCTACACGGAAGCAGTGGAGCTGCTGGCGAAAGCGATTCCCACCGCCTCATTTAGTGAGCAAGCGCAGATGCTAGGGCTGCGTGCCAGCGTGCTGGGACTTCTCAAGCGCCCTGAGGAAGCTCGGCAGTGTTTTGCGCAGCAGCTTGCCCTCTGCGTTCTGCGGGAGCTCTGGCCGG
This sequence comes from Armatimonas sp., assembly GCA_031387365.1. Taxonomy (GTDB): domain Bacteria; phylum Armatimonadota; class Armatimonadia; order Armatimonadales; family Armatimonadaceae; genus Armatimonas. The sequence continues at coordinate 5,561 of JANNDD010000755.1, forward strand.
AGCGGTTTGCAGCGCTGGGGGCACTTGCCTCTTTTGAGTATTTCTATGGCGACAAAACCCGAGCTAGAGAGCTGCTGAGGGAGCACCAAGCGCTTGCGCAGCAGCAAAAGAGCCCTCAGGAGGAGCGGGGGGCACTCCAAAAATCTCTGGACTTTGCCGGCTATGAGAGCAACTGGGCTCAAGTCGCGGCAATCTGCACGGAGCTGATCGTACTTTGCGTGAATCACGGCTGGCGCAGCGACCTGCCGTACTTCCAGGAACGCCATGCCCAGGCCCTCCAAAAGCTCGGAAAGCGCTCGGAGGCTGCTGCCGCCTGTCGCGCTGCGATTGCCATTCTAGAGCAGCACCGGCGCACCTACGCGGGGTTGGATGCCGCCGATCGGGTGTTTCGCCAGGATAGTCGTGCCCCCTACGAGCGCCTGCTGGGGCTACTTCCTACACAAAGCTCCGAGGCATTTGGGCTGGTGCAGAAGCTCAAGGCCCGTGCACTGCGGGAGCAGCTCGCCGTGGGGCAAGCCAGTCAAGGGGTGCCACCCGGCCCGGAGGAGACTACGCTACGGACGCGCTGTGCGCAGCTCAATGCCGCTCTGGTGCGGGAGGGGATCGCCAACGATATTGGGGGCAAGAAACGCTTTTTGGCACTCCAGAGCGAGCTACATGATGCGGAGAGCGCCCTGGCACGCTTCTACGACTTTCTCCACGCCCGTGCGCCACAGACCGCGCTTCGCCACGCCGCCGCAGAGCCCACACCGGCGCAGGTTCAAGCACAGCTCGGCCCGAAAGAGCTTCTTTTAGACTTTGTCTGGGCAACACACGGCCAGGAAAAAGTGCAGGTTCTGGCCGTTCGCCGCGAGCGTGTTGTCTTGATCGCGCTGGAGACGCCGCTGGCTGAGCTTCAGAGCCGAATCGCCCGTCTGCGTCATGCCTGTAGCCACCCGGAACGCCCGTGGCAAGAGGCCGCGAAAGCCGTGGCGGAGGCGCTGATAACGCCGCTGGAGCCGCAGCTACGTGGAATCGAGCAGCTGATACTCTGCCCGGATGGTGTGCTCTGGGAGGTGCCCTTTGCCGTCGTTTTAGAGGGGATTCCCCTGAGCTACGCTTTCTCGAGTGCGCTCTGGCACGCGCAGCGCACCCTGCCCTTCCCACCCCCTCGCCCTACTGCACTCCTCGCAGTGGCCGCCCCGAATCTCTCCGGCTGGAGCCGTCCGATAATCGCCCCCGAGCGCCCGATTATTGCGCCAGAGCGGAGTGCTTTTTTACCCGCAGGCGCTGCCGCGGCGGCGCTGCCGGGCACGACTCGGGAAGTGCAGGCGCTGGCACGGCTCTTTCCGGGGACGCACGTGCTGGTGGGCAAGCAGGCCCAGGAAAACCAGGTCAAGGCTGCCGCCGTGCGCTGCCGCTGGCTACATCTGGCGGCCCATGCCTTTATCAACGATGCCGCGCCGCTCCTGTCCTGCCTGGTACTCTCCGACCCGAGTGAGCCCCTGCGCGACGATGGCTTTCTCACGGTGCGTGAGCTGATGGGGCTAGACCTCTCTGGGGTGGAGCTCGCGACCCTCTCCGCGTGCAACACGGCGCGGGGCCAGATTCTCACGGGCGAGGGCGTGCGCGGGCTGAGCTGGGCGCTCACGGCGGCAGGCGCACGCAACCTCGTGCTGAGCCAGTGGTCCGTGGCCGATGCTTCCACGGTCGTTTGGATGGAGACTTTCTACACCGCGCTCAAGCGTGGCCAGAGTAAGCCTGCCGCCCTGCGTCATGCCGCGCAGACAGCCCGCAAAACCCCAGACCGTGAGCATCCGTACCACTGGGCCGCTTTTATTTTAGTGGGCCGGGGCCTGTGATAACTGATTCTTTACTTGAGCTGCCAGGCGCTCTGTGGCAATCGGAGCGCCCCGACTCCCGTGAGCCAGAGTGCCCCGTCGTGGAAGAGGACGCTGCTGCCTGCCTGCCGTGCATTCTCACCGAGCTCCAGCCTCTGCCAGCCGGTTTCCGCGCTCCACCGTGAGACTTCCCCACGTAGCCGCGGTGCCTCGGCGCCCTCGAAGCGCCACTGCGGCGGCCCGGCTTGCTTCCAGAGCGCCGTCTCACCCTCAGCACTCACGCTATCGGCCAGCCCCTCCGTGAGCCAGGTGTTTTTATTGGCATCGTAGCGAAACAAGTGTTGGTCGAGCCGCAGCCAGGTTGTCCCCGCCGCCTTGATAAAGCTACTGCTCAAGGGATAGATAAACTGCTGGACAGCCTTGATCTCAATGGCGGGCTCCTGGCTTTTGGGGTCGCGCAGCAGCCGCACGTTGCGCTCAGTCTGGCGCTTCTTCAAATCCGCCTGCTGGCGTGTTCCCGCCGCCCGCTGCGCCGCAACACTGACATCACGAAACAGAGATTCCGGGTAGCGCGTCACGGCCCCGGTTTTCTGATCCCAGCGCACCACCACTGTGAGGCCGCGCCGCTCGCCCGGCGCTCGCTCCTCGGTCAGGAGAAATAAGGTGTTGGTGCCAAAGCCCGCTGCCCGGGGAATAAGCGCTCCCAGCCCCTTCATTTCAAGCGGAGTGAGATTTTTGGTTTGTGTGTCATAAAAATAGTAAGTATCGTACTTAACCACGAAAGACTTAAACTCATTGCCTTCTCTCTGATAACGACGGCTGGCTTCTGCTGGCCCCAAAACCAGCACCTGGTTTTGATTCATTCCCAGAGTACGCAGAGGTGCCCAGGCAAGGCGGTCTTCTTCATCTTTGGGGGTTGCACGAGGGTCGGGATACGAAAAAGTAGGAAAGGGGTTCGGGAACCTAGTCTCTCTGGGATTAGAGGTGTACTTCGTTAAAAAATCATCTACTGTGGCTGTAAATTTTCGTGGATAGCTATAGTTTTGCCAGGCAAAGATGTCGCTGGAATCAAGACTCAGACGGGCAAAATTTGCCTTCAATCCATTCTCCACCGGTTTTGGCCCGTCCCACTTTCCAGTCGCCAAGTCCAGCCGCACAATCCCCGCCGACTGCGGGTAGTTCGGATCGTTGTAGCCCGTCACCCAGAGCGTGTTGCTGTCAAGGAGAAAGTCTGTGCCATAGATGAGTGGCATCCGGGCAAGGGGGCGTGTGGAGGAGTTGGTTTGGGGATCGACTAGGGTACGGCTGATTTCTACTGGGGAACGCATTGTCTGAGAAAGGCGGTAGACAATCTTCATGACACGCGTAGAGCGCGCTGTGCCATCTTTGGGGATATGCATCTCTACCTCGCGTACTTCAATCAGGAAAGATCCAGGCCGTGTATCTGCAACAAATTGCTGAGGGCCAGTATTGACACGGAGGATCGTCTCAGTATTTGAAGCCGCCATCTCCTCAACGTAGGTTGGGATTCCCGTATGCTGGGTCAGGCGGCCTGTTTGACGGTCATAGACAGATATTTGTGGGCTTTCCAAGCCATTGATCATGGAAAATCCTGGGCCGGTCGCAAAGACAATCATGTTGGAAATTTCTCCAGCTACCTGAACTTGAACCGCATGTCCTGGATAGGCACTGGGGCGTGGGGGCGTGGCTTCGACAGTAATCTCACGTGACCATTTCTTCGCGTTGCGGTCCCACACCAGCGCCGCGCCTTTGTCGGTGAACACAAACGCCCAGCCGTCGGAGACGCTCAGGCGATAGTCCAGAAAGTAGTGGTAGCCCATGCGTGCCGTGCGAGGTGCGAGAATTGGAGGCGCGACAGACTCGACTTTGCCGCTTGCTAAATCCAGCGTCGCAATGCGCAAGTCCGGCTCGGGCTGCTCGTTCGCCCAGTCGCCCCACGAGCCGCACAGAATCCAGAGCGTGTCGGGCTTTTGTGGATCGAAGACTACATCGTGGATATTGTGCGTCGGGAGGCCGTCGTTCTGGGTGTAGACACGCCATTTCTGCGTTTCGCGCTCAAAAACTCGGACGCCGCCGGATGTGGCAAAGGCGACAAAGCGCTTCCCGGCGGCGATGCGCCGGACGTTTTCTGCGTTGGTGAAGTAGCGTGGCGCGGTGCTCGGATTGTTCTGTGGGGCAGCCTGCGCGAAAAAGATGAGAGCGGGAGTGACAGGAACCATAGCACACAGTTCCTCACCCCGCTCTAAATTTCCTGCCTTGAACCCACCCGCCTTGGGCCCCCCCCCCACGGTCCGCGGCACCCACCCACAGGGCAGGGAGGGTTGGGGGAGGAAAAAAATAGTTTTTGATTTTTATTATAATGGGCACTTCTCAACCGTTCTACAGGCATGAGAAGAGAAAACTATCTACAAGTTCGTAACTACGCCCGACAGATGCGCCGGGAAATGACCTGGGCGGAGCGTCGTGTCTGGGAGGTAATTCGGCAGCGGCGCTGTGGCGGGTATCGTTTCTTACGACAGCGGGTCGTGGGACGATTTATTCTTGATTTCTACTGTGCCCAGAAGCGCTTCGCCCTAGAGATTGACGGTGAGATTCATCTCCGCCCCGACATCGCTCAATATGACCAAAACCGAGAATCACATCTTCGATCAGAGGACAATTTAAGCTTCTTGCGCCTGACAAACGCCGAAGTCATGCGTCTCTCTGACCAGGAGCTCAGCCAGCACATTCTCGAAGTCCTCCAAACCCTCCCCCAACCCTCCCTGCCCTGAGGGAGGGTGCCGAGGAACGAGGCGGGTGGGTCCAAGCCGGGTGGGTCCAAGCCGGGTGGGTCCAAGGTGGGTTCAAACGGCCTAGCGAGCTGGGGGACCTAGAACCGCCAGCCAAACATCAGCGAGGAGCCGCGCAGGTCGCCGCTTTTGAGCTTGGTGTCTAAGAGCTGGAGCTTGGCGACAAACCCGACTTTGGTCGTGATGCCCATTCCCAGACGCCAGGCCAGCTTGGTCTCGGAGCTGCTGCCACGCGCGTGATAGACCCCCCAGCCCCAGTTGAGAAACGGGGAGATAGGGGCGTGATTGCGCCGCTCCACAAAAGCGCCGCCATTGATGCCCACTCCGATCACCTCGGCCTTAGTGGGGCCATTGCCCTTGAGGTAGTCCAGAAACACCCCCTGCGACGAAAGGGTGTACTGACGTAGCGCACCGTAACGTACGCCGCGCGGGTCGTAGGTGCCGCTGAGCAGAGTCACAGCGGGCTTGCCACCGTCTTCACCCTCATCGTCGTTGTTGTCGTCCTCGTCACGATGGCGGTGCTTGTGCTTCTTCTCGGATTTTTCCTTTTCTTCCTCTTGCTCTTTTTTTTGTTCTTTTTCTTTTTTCTTCTTATCGCTCTGGATCGTGATGCGAATTGTCTCGTCGTCCACACGGAATGGCGACGAGAGAGCAGGGGCGGCGGGAGCCGCAAGTAGGGTCAGCATGCTATAAGTACTCCTTCGGTAGTTAAAGACGCGTTTTTTTGCGCGTTGGTGACAGGAAATCGCTACTGCCGAGGGGAATGTTAGCGGCATGAGTAATCAAAAAGTGGCGGTAGTGACCGGTGGGGCCGGGGGAATTGGCATTGTAACGGGGCAGCTACTGCGCCGCGATGGCTGGAAAGTAGTCTTGGTGGATGTGAACGCCGAGGCACTGACAGGTGCAGCGGAGCAAGTGGGCGAGGGCACGGAGACGGCGGTTCTGGACATTCGCGATGTCGCCCAGATCCGCGAAGTCTTTGCCGCGCTGGCCGCAAAGCTGGGACGGCTGGACTGTTTAGTCAATAATGCTGGTGTCTTTCGCCTGGAGCCCATCTGGGATGTCACGGAAGAGACGTATGACTGGCTGATGGATATTAATCTCAAGGGCGCGTTCTTCTGCATCCAGGCCGCCGCCGTCGAGATGAAGAAGTGTGGCAATGGCGGTGTGATTGTCAATGTCGCCAGCGCCGCTGGGCGCTCTGGTCGTCCCACGCAGACGATCTATGGCTTGAGCAAAGCCGGTATGATCCATCTGACCAAGTCCGCCGCGATCTCACTAGGCGAAGAGGGCATCCGCGTCTGCTGTGTCTGCCCCGCCGCTGTGGACACGGAGATGATGCAGAAGAACTTTGCCGAGCGTCGCCAGACCGGTGGGGATAAAGATGTCGAGGCGTTTATGGCCAAGCTGCTCGTCAAGCGCCTCTCTCGCCCTGATGAGATCGCCGAGCTCATTGTCTATCTTGCCAGCGAGAAAGCGGCCTACATCACCGGCGGCTCGATTGATATCTCCGGCGGCTTGGACATGCACTAAGTCTAAGTGAGGAAAGCCTTCATGTTACGTTCTTGGATAGGCGCACTTGCGCTATTGCTGCTGACTCTTGCGCCCGCTCGGGCGCAGGAGGGTGTGGTCTTTGAGAAAGATATTGAGTACACCAACCCGG
>JANNDD010000811.1:0-4313 GCA_031387365.1 Armatimonas sp.
CCGTAAATGCGGCCAGCATGGCGGGCTGCACGGTCTCGCCTTGGTCGAGAAAGTTCCCCCGATTATGGACGCGTGTGATGCGCTGGCGCTCTTCAGGCAGCTCGCGGAAGATCGGAGTCTGTGGGATAGAGCGCTTTAGGGTTGCCTCCTCCGTTTGGAGGCTCTCCAGCTCGGCAAAGCGTTCGGGGGTGGGCTTGGCAGCATCCGTGCGGATTTCCTTCAGGCGCTGGGTGAGTGCTGCAAGGCGCTGACTCTGCTTCTCGGTTGCAATGGCTTTGGTGGGTGCGTCGTCGTAGCGATCGGCGTCCTCGGTCTGGTTGAAGAGGGCGTAGAACTTGTAGTAGTCGCTCTGGCTGATCGGGTCGTACTTGTGGGTGTGGCACTTGGCACAGCCCAGAGTGAGGCCCATCCAGATCTGCCCGGTCGTGTCCACCCGATCTTTCACGGCGATCTGGCGAAACTCTTCATCGTCGGTGCCGCCTTCGTCGTTGGTGGGCGTGTTGCGATGAAACGCGGTCGCGAGTACTTGGGAGTCCGTCGCGTTGGGCAGTAAGTCCCCCGCAAGCTGCTCCACCGTGAACTGATCGAAGGGCATGTCGGAATTAAACGCGTCAATCACCCAGTCACGCCAGCGCCACATCGTACGCGGTAGGTCTTTCTCATAGCCCTTGGTGTCGGCGTAGCGTGCCAGATCCAGCCACAGCCGCGCCCAGTGCTCCCCGTAGCGCAGCGATGCCAGGAGCTCATCCACAAGCTTCTCATAGGCATCGGGCTGCGTGTCTCGCACAAACGCCTCGACGCGTTCGGGAGTGGGGGGCAGACCCGTGAGATCGAGAGAGACGCGCCGAATCAGCGTCCGTTTGTCGGCCCTCGGCGCGGGGCTGAGCTTTTCTCTGGCGAGGCGCGTGCGGATGAGGGTATCAATGTCCCCTCGCCCAAAGGGTACCCGACGCGGGCTGGGGGGGAGGAAACTCCAGTGCTTCTCGTACTTGCCGCCACTGCCAATCCAGCGTACGAGCGTGCTTCTCTCACTTGCGGTGAGCGTGTGTCCGCTACTGCCGGGTGGCATGATGCGGCTATCGCCGAGAGGCTTCTGAATGCGCTGGACGAGCTTGCTGGCGAGAATATCGCCGCCGACCACGGCGGCATTGGGAATGTCAAGGCGTAGATTGGCTTTGCGTGCGCTCTCGCCTAGGCCATGACAGGCGTAGCAGTGTTTGGCGAGAATGGGCTGTACCTGGCGGAACGAGACGGGCTGCTGCGGTGTCTGAGTCCACGTGGGGGCAAGGGCGAGAGCGGCGAGGGCGAATTCCCAAAAACACTTCATAGACCTATTTTAGCCGACTTTGGCCCTGGGTGGGTTGCTCTCCGGGACGCGCAGGATAAGAAAGAGCGCCCCCAGCACTCCCACAGCGCTCATCGCAACAAACATCATGCTGAAACCGTAGCGCTCGGCGAGCCAGCCACAGAGCGGTGGGGAGAGCGAGAGAGCAATCCCTGAGGTCGCTGTCATCATGGCCAGCGCGGTGCCACGCTGTGCATCGGTTACGCAGTCGTTGACATAGACCACCGCGAGCGTCCCGACGATGCCATAGTTCAGCCCGTGTAGCGCCTGGATGGCCATGACCGTGGCCGGGCTGGTGGCGAGCGTGTAGAGGAGAAGGCGCACCGGCATCAGGCAGAAGGCCAGCACCAGCGCGGGCTTTCGTCCGTTCTTGTCGGTCCATTTGCCCACCTGGCTCATCACCAGAACCTCGCACAAGACCCCGGCGGCGAACATCAGCGAGATCTGACGTGGCGCGGCTCCCAGTGATTTCATGAAGAGCGACAGATACGACGATGCCCCATAGAGCGCGAACTGGTAGAGAAAATACGCAAAAAAGAAGTGCTTCAGCTCAGTCTGTTTTCTGGGAAGGGGCTCCCGCTTGGTTGCTTGGCTGGCTTGGTGTGAAGGCGACGAGTCCGTCTTCGGCAGTTTTCCATCAGGGACGGCGAGTGAGACAGCGGCGATGAGGAAAAAGAGGAGCGGGCCGTAGGTGAATACCGGTGCAAGGTCGGCGCGGCTCATGCCGGGATGAGCGGGAAGCAGAAACCCTGTGGTGACGCCGATGCAGATATAGCCAATACTGCCCCACACCCGGTACTTTGCGTACGCCGCCCCGCCGCCGCCAGTACGGGCCATGCGTCCGACCAGCACGCCACCGACAGTGTTCAAGTACTGAAGACCGTTGCCCCCCAGTGCGGTGAGTAGCAGAAACGCCCAGAAGCTGTCGGCGACGCGAAAGAGTAGATAGGCTATGCCCGCCAACAAGCCCGCCGCCACCATGAGAGGCCGCCTCGCATCAAGCCGGTCGGAGAGCCTGCCAAAGAGCGGCTGGATCAAAACCGCAATTGCCGTCCCTAATCCCGTCAGTAACCCGATCTTCGCTTTATCCAGCCCCGATGCGGCGTAGTACGGTGAGGTGAACGGCTGAAGGAACCCAAACGAACCCGTCACGAGAAAGAGGCAAAGACCCAGCGCGATCTTGCGCCAGCGTGGCACCGTCACGTCTGTCTCTGAGAAGTAACTGCCTGGAGCTGCCGTGCTTCGTTATGCACTTGATTCCGAGTGACCAGGAGTGCTTGTAAAACCTGCCCCGACAGTCTACTTCCTTCACGGATGAGGCCAAGCAAGAGGTGCTCTGTCCCAATATAGTTGTTGCCTAGGTAAACTGCCTCTTCATATGCAAGATTCACGGTGGTTTTTCCACGGCGTGTTAGCAACATATCCGCCTTCGTTCGGCCCGGCCCCGGAGGAAGAAGCGATGAAAGCTCTGTGTGTAGGCGCGCTGGCGAGATGGCGAGACGTTGGAGAAGCTTACAGGCGGAGTTATCCTGATCCTGGAGGAGTCCTATCAGTAGGTGTTCCGCATCAACAAAATCTTCGCCATTCATTTCTGCTGCTACCTGAGCAAAATAGACCGCACGTTGTGCCTGTTCCGTGAACTGCTGCCACATGGCGGGGATCGCTAGCCCTTCTCCAGGATGGCATCACCGACGCCTGAAGTCACTTTGATCTGCACAGTGCCACCGCGTCCGAGCGTGCCGGTGAGCAGACCGCCGGTGTCGCCGACGGAGCGGGGGCGGCGGGTCAGGGGGAAGTCGGAGCGGAACTTGCCGGTCTGAGTGCTGACAGTGGCATCGCCCTTGGTATTGCCGGGGATCTTGATCTGAACCGTCCCCACACTCGCGGACACACTCAGGCTCTGCTTGGGAACGGACTTGAGCTGTGCAAGTATGCTGCCCACCTGCGTTTGAAGTACGATTCGGTTAGCGGTGTTGGTCTCTAATATTGTGCGAATAGACCCCACCTTCAGAGTTGCCTGGAGATCGTTGACGGCGCCATTAAGCTCCAGGTCACCCGTGTCTATCCCAATGACAGTGCCGCCTTTGAGTACTTTGAGGTTGTCGAGCTTTACTAGCCCATTACCACTTTTAATAGTCAGCGCGCCCGCCTCACCTGAGATTACCGTCGTGCCCACAACGAGGCTGCTGGTGAGGCGCAGGCCCGGAGGGATGTGTACCTCGATATCGAGCTCGACTTCGGGAGCATCCTCGGTGTATCGCTCCGTGCGCAGGTCATCGGGAATCACATCCTCTAAAACCAGTATTCCTCCGGCAGTGTCGTATTTTGGAGTGGTTCTCTGGATGGTGGACAGCGCGTAGGGTTTGTCTTTTGCGCGGACGGTTCGGAAGGCTCTGATCTGAATCTCGTTCTTACGATCCGTATCAATATGAATGGTACCGACGACGCCTTTGATCACGACTCCGGTGATGCCCTGAGCGGGAAACTCCCACTTATACTCTTTTTTCTCCTCCACTATCGCGTGGGCACTTGTCGCGAGCAGAAGGGCGCTCAGTATGGCAATGATTCTCATAGATGCTAGTCCCTAGTGTACCAGAACGTCTCCCAGCCATGCGGCTGTGACAGCTCCTGTTACGGTTGCTAGTATATTTACGGCATCATTGCGCAGCCAGTTCAGTCCACGCGTTGGTTTGCCCTGTGGAATTTCAATCCAGCGCCCGGTTTTTTCGTCGCGCCACTGTGCCTGAAGCGTCGCCCCCAGCACGGAATCCGTGAGTGCCCCCACAAAACCCGCCAGCGTGACGGTGAGAAAAAGCCCTCCTCGCCCCCAATACTCGGCGAACCCGCCGAGAAGCGCCGCGCCCGCCAGTGCCGCCAGCGTTCCGATGAGCGAGATCGCACCCGACTCACCGGGCTCTGCGGGAGTGAAGTTGGTCACTCGCCTCGGCTTGCCTCCAAAAAGCGAGCC
>JANNDD010000812.1:0-1373 GCA_031387365.1 Armatimonas sp.
AGCAGGCTCTTCAGAAGCTTCCCGAACCCTTCCGAGTGCCGCTGCTTCTGTGTGACCTGGAAGGGCTAGACTACGCGGCTATTGCCAGTCGCCTCCAGATTCCCATTGGCACGGTTCGCTCGCGCATCCACCGGGCACGAGAGCGTCTGCACCAGGAACTGAGCCAGTTCTGCCATGTCAAAGACTGCTCCATCTGTGGGAAGTAGCCAACGGTTGTGGGAAATAGCCATCGGTTAGTCATGGTGGATTTCGAGGGCTTTCGTTGCGCGCCACTGCAAGTATGCTCCGGCTAGCATGAACAGAAACGTGACGACAAAGACGCCCTGGTAGCCAATGACGCGCAAGAGGGGCAGCGCCACCAGCGGGGCGAGGACGCCGCGAATCCCGAGAAGCAGCGAGTGGAGCGCTTGGTAGCGGGCCGCTTTTCCGTGCTCGGCGTAGTTTAGGATGCTCGCGGTATAGCTTAGCTCGATGCCCGCCATGCCGAATCCCGAGAGGAACGATGCGGCGTAGAGCAGGCTCACCGAGTGCGCGAAGAAGTACACCCCGGAGATCGAGGTAATGAGCAAGATCGCCCGAAAGACCGTCTGCGCCGCGCCATGACGGTCAATAAAGCGCCCCCAGAACAGGGAACCCACCATAGCACAGAGCGACGTGACATTGGTCAAGTTCGCGATCTGCGTGGGGCGGATATGCAGGTGCTCCACCTGGTAGAGCTGGTAGAGCGGCCAGGCCATCAGATTTCCAAAGCCGTAGAGCATCACCGAGAGCGCAAACCACCGATAGCTTTGATTCTCTTTTAGAATTCCCAGTGTGTCCAAAAAGAAGCTCAGGAGCGGCTGTGGTGGATCGGACGAGGGCGGGGGGATATGGGGCAGGGGGCGCACCTGGCGGAAGAAAATTGCAGCGAGAATGCCCGCCACACCAGCGACGGCAAAAAGCGGCCCGAAGCCCACACCGCGGTCCATCAAGCGGCCGGTGACGAGTGTGGAGAGAAAGGTGAACGCCTGCACGATAATACGCACGTAGCTCATGAGCTGGCCGCGTGCGCGATCCGGGTAGATGTCCTTCATCAACGACGTGTAGGCGGGCGAGCTGATCGTTCCGATAAAGAGCAGGAGCGCGATAATGCCCACAAAGCCCCAGGCCGTGGCGGCGAGCGGCATGAGCAGCAACAGCGAGCGGCCCGTGATCCAGCTCACCTGGCAAAACGGCATCTTCGCCTTGCCCTCCATCTGGCGCGCCCAGACGGGCGCGAGCAGATTGCCGACAAACGGCGCGGCGTTCATCACTCCGATGGCAAAGTCGCTGGCGTGCAGCTCCGCGCGCGCGATGCGCGTCAGAAACGGCATGGTCATCCCCAGATAGATGCC
>JANNDD010000840.1:0-1485 GCA_031387365.1 Armatimonas sp.
CAAGGGGCGAATGGCAACCCGCCGCCCGTGGGCGTACTCAATCTCAATCAGCTTGTTTTGTACCAGCACGGCAAGCAGGCGCTTCACTGTAGATTCGACCACACCGAGCTGGCGTGCGAACCAGGCATTGTGCGCATGGCAGCCCTCGCAGGAGTCGAGATAGCAGATGTCGCGAAAGAGCCGGGCGAGGTGTCGGTCGCGGTCAGAGCGAACCTCCGGGAGTCGGAATTCTGGTAAAGTGAGTGTGTTAGCGACAGGCTGGATCGTTGGCGCGAGAGTAGCCTGCGCGAGTGGGGCGGTGTGCTGGATCACTGGTGCACCGCCTTCTTTGGCTTACGGTGTAGCAGTACAGTGAGGGGAAGAGTGCAGGTGCTTGGGGCGACGGGAGCCTTCTGAAGGAGCGCGGCGCGTAGCCGCGTGAGGTGTACGATGTGGGATTTGGAAGCGGATTCGCACCCATGTAGGGTTGAAATTCCAACCTGTCGAGGGGACGTTCTAATGTTTCTGGTGAACACAGAAGCAAACGGAGCGTCCCCTTGTTCTTTTCTTCCAAACTTACCGAGTCCACGATCAGTCCCAGAAACTGAGTCCGCTCTTCCTCGGTCATGTCCGACCAGCCATCCGTTAGGCCACTCCACAAATCGCAGAGTCCCGCCGTGTCGGGCCGAATCGGTTGCTGGGCCAGGCGATGCTCCAGCTCGCTGGCTTTTTCTTCAAGCTGCTTCTGGTGCTCCCGCTGGCGCTCTATCTCACTCGTCAGAACATCTATCGCTCCTCCCTTACCTTCTCGAATCGCACCCACGAACCGGGCGATCTTCTTCTCCGCCTCGCGGATATTGCGCTGCACACGTGCCAGCTCCGCCGCTTCCTCCGTCTGACTCGGAATCGCTTTCATCGCTTCGCGTACCATGCCGGTCATCCGGGTGGGGTGCTTGGCAGCTCGCTCAATCTCCTTGAGAACCAGCTCGTGGAGCGTGTTGGCATTGATGCGCTTCACTGGGCAGGCAGCGCCCGCCGTACAGCCTCTGGTGCACTGGTAGTAGCCCACACGGGTGGAGTTGCCGTGGTGGCTCGCCGGGGTCATGCGGCACCCGCAGTGCTCGCAGAAGACCTTCCCGCGCAGGTAGTAGGGCAGCGTGTCCTTGCGCTCTGGGATGTTCAGGCCAAAGGCTCGGGGATCGTCGGCGAGGGTGCGCTTTGCTGTCAGCGCGGCTTGCACGGTTTCCCAGAGCTCCAGCTCGATGATGGGCTCGTGCGCCTCGGGGTTGACATTGTCGCCGAAGCGCGCCACGCCCCGATAGCGGTCGTTTGACAGAATCCGGGACACCCGATCTATCGTCCAGGTCAGGTCGGGCTCCTGCTCACGTAGATAGCGCAAGGAGGAGCCCATGTTGCGGCTCTCGGCGTAGATCTCGAAGGCGCGGCGAACGATAGGGGCTTGGCGCTCGTCGGGCACGATGCGCTTGGGCGGTGGCTTGACCTTAC
>JANNDD010000741.1:0-3194 GCA_031387365.1 Armatimonas sp.
CGCTCCAACGTTGTGTCCGAGTCACCACACAGTGCCCCAGCGTCCTCGCTCGTCCAGCCGCCTTGAAACACGGCTAGTGTCACAAAGAGTGTCTTCTCTGCCTCACTCAGGAGCTCGTAGCTCCAGGCAATAGCGGCGTGCAGGGTTTGCTGACGCGGCTCCGCGACCCGGTTGCCGCTTGTCAGAACGGAGAGCCGTGCCTCTAGCCTCTGCATCAGCTCGGGGAGGCTGTGCGTGCGCAGCTTCGCCGCCGCCAGCTCCAGCGCGAGCGGCAGGCCATCGAGGCGCAAACAGAGAAGGGACAGAATGAGGCTTTCGTCGCGTGTCGGTAGCCAGCCAGGCCGGGCGCGCTGAGCCCGTTCGGAAAAGAGCAGCGCGGACTCCGCCTCGCTCAGCCCCGGCAGACGCAGCACGGTCTCCCCGGGCAGGTTGAGAGGCTCGCGGCTCGTGGCGAGAATTCTGAGGTCGGGGCAGGCGAGTAGCAGGCGCTGGGCTTTTCGAGCGGCTCGGTGAATCAGGTGCTCGCAGTTGTCCAGCCCCAGCAGGATCGGGGTGTTTCGTAGTGCAGGAATCACCTCATCCACACTCTTGAGGCCTAGCGCCGCGACGATCTGCAGCGGGATGTCGTCGGGGTTTGTGAGTGCGGAAAGCTCCACCCAGACCACCGTGTCCCCCAGCGCCTCACGCGCCCGGAGTGTCTCTAGCGCCAGGCGCGTCTTGCCCACGCCGCCGGTTCCCACGAGCGTCAGAAGCCGCGTCGAGGCCAGCAGCCCGAGGGTCTCCTCCCGCAGCGCTTCGCGCCCCAGGTAGCTACTCAGCGGTGTCGGGAGCGGCTCTATCTTCAGAGCACGGGCAGGGAGATTCGGGAGCGGTTCTTCGGGGGGGGACTCTTGTTGCAAGCTGCTCGCGCACCTCCAGCACCCAGTCATCGTAGAAGCCGGGCAGGAGGCGCTCGGGGTTGAAGCCTGGTGGCAGGGTGTCAAGATCCGTGGTGTAGCTTCCCCGAACCAGCCCCACGCAGTCACGCGTCGCCTGTATCAAGTGGGCTGGCGTACGCACCCCCTCTTTCTCTAACGGCCACCGCAGATAGCCGAGTGTCATCGAGAGCGCATGGCGTGCGGCATCGAGTTCTAGATCTGGCCAGAAAATCTCCAGGAACTTCTCACGGCTGTGGTTGCCGGGATGGAGGGCGAGGTAGGCGAGCAGAGACGCACTCTTGCGGGTGCGAAACTTGGTGACGGTTTCTGCTCCGAACTGCACCGTGAGCCCGTCGGTGAGCACTATTAGATACACAAACTCTTCTTTCTAAGAAGACTATAACACAATCGCCGCGTGAAATCACGGGAAGAGAGTTTGCAGAAAATTTGCAGAGAGTTTGCAGAGAGTTACTAGCTAGTATGTCTACGAGAGGAATTCAACGACGTATGACTATCGGCATTGATCTGGAAGGAACGCTCATCGCGGAGTGTGGCGAGTTTCCCTGCGAGCGCACGGGCACCCTCGCAAAGCTCTTATATCCTAACGGAGTCCGCACGGGCGCACGCCCTCTGCTGCGTGAGCTCACCCGCGCCGGTCACGCCCTCACGCTCTACTCCAGCGGCGCACACAAGCCCTGGAAACTGCTGCTCTGGTGCCGCCTCGCCAGGCTCCCCGTGCGCCGCGTCGTGACGGCGGAGCAGGAGAAGAAGAAACGAGCGCGGCAGGCGCACAAGAAGCAAAAGCGCTTTGCTCAAGACCTGAAGGCGCTAGGGCTCATGCACTTTGGGAAAACCGGTGAAACTACCTGGCCTCCGTGCGCGGGCCTGGATCTAATCCTAGACGACGAGCCGCGCCACTTGCAAGCCGCGTGGCGCTCGGGCGTGAAGGGCGTCCTCGTCACCAACTGCGAAGCGGACTGGACGGCACGTATCTGCGAGGCCACGCTCCAGAGCCCCGAAATCGAGATCATCACTCTACAAAAGAAAGTAACCTTATGAAAACAACTCGAAACTCGTTTATCAGCGCACTTGCGCTCCTCACCCTCGCCACGCTCCCGCAAAGGGCATCGGCGCAGGCGAACCTGACCTTTAGCGGGGGCAGTGGCACCCCCTTGACCATGACCCTCACCGCTCCCGTCTCCTACACCATGACAGCCAGTGCCGCTTTCAACACTGCGCCCGTTTTCGTCTTCAAGGGAGTGGGGAATGTTGTCCCCGGCAATGGGGTGACCGGCACGATGAGATACAGCATCAACGGGGGCACGCTGCAGACCTTGACTAACATTCAGAGCGGTGTTACATCAGGAGCCCTGGTTGCGAATGATGTCTATACTTTCGGTTTTTTTCCTGGTGTGACTATTGGGGACACGTTATTGCTGGCTGCTGGCGTACTGACGACCAACACCAACGTCGCCGCTGCTGCCCCGGCAAATGGGGCGTTTAACTCGTTCATCATAAGTACTTCAGCTGTCCAAATTAGCACCCTCGGCTCCTCCGGTGGCGGTGGCGTTGCCCCCGAACCAGGCACACTGGCCCTCCTCGCCCTGGGCGTGATCGGTGGCATCGTAGCGCGTCGTAGGAAGTAAAGCGTTCCATACGCCCGTCAGGTCTCCTCACTCCACGCCACTCTGCACCGAGGGCGTGAAGTGGAATGTGATGGTGGATCCAATCCACATGTCAAGCGCACAGCTTGAAGGAATGAAACACCTTCACGAGGGCAACAGCCGCCCCCCTCAGTCACTCAACGGGCGCCCGCTGCTGGAAGACTCGACGCGCGCAAGAAAACACAACGACTGACACTGCCCCGATCAGGCACAGCGGCCCAAAGAGCCAGCCTCCGAGCGAGTAGAGCGTTTGGTGGCTGGTACGCCCGAGGGTAACTTTTAGCACCTGTGGCTCGCCGTTTTTCACATGCGCAATCTCCACCCCGTTGGGCGCAACCGCACTGGTTCCTCCATCCACATCGGCGCGAGCGAGCCAGCGTCCGTTCTCCATCGCACGCATCGCAAAGAGCAGGCTGTGCTGGGCGTGCTGTACACTCCCCCACTCGTTCGGGTCCATGTTCGGCACGAGCAACACCTCCGCGCCGTCCTGAACTAGCCGCCGATCCACCTCCGGGTAGTCGTTATCAAAGCAGATCGGAACGCCCAGTCTTCCCAGCGTCGTCGGAATCGCCTTCGCCGTCTGGCTCGCGATGCCATCCGTCACAAAGTGCAC
>JANNDD010000938.1:0-1994 GCA_031387365.1 Armatimonas sp.
GTACTCACGGCGTGGCTTAACCGTGACGGAGACATCAGGCTCCGGCTCGCTCGTGGGAGTTGCTGCAAGGGAGCCAGGGAGACGAACATAGTCCCAACCGAAGCACTCAACGAGTGCGCGAAGTAGTTCCATATTGACAAAGGTATGGGGTTCATTGGGCATGATCTTGACGATCTCTCCTTCTAGGAGCTCATAGCGCCCATCGGCAAAGAGCCCGGCATCGGCCATCATACGAAAGCCGTCGCGGGTCCAGCGCACATGTCCTGTCTCTCGATCTGCAATTAGTGGTGTGCTCATAGGGCTATTTTACCAGTCGTGGACGGAGCCGTCGGCGCGGCGGCAGACGGGCAGGTAGTTGCGTTGGTAGGGATATTTCTTCGCCGCCTCCTCGTTGATATCGCAGCCCAAGCCAGGTTTCTCCGACGGCCAGAGCCTGCCATCGCGATACTCGGGTGCGCCGGGGAAGACCTCCTGGACGATCTCCGGGAAGAAGACCATCTCTTGCACCCCGAAGTTGGGGATCGAGACATCCACATGCACATTGGCGCAGTGCGTCGCCGGGCCAATGTCGCCGGGGCCATGCCAGGCGGTCTGGATGGAGTAAGGCTCGGCCAGGATCGCGACTTTCTTGGCCTCGGTGATGCCGCCCAGGTGCCCGATGTCGCAGCGGATAAAGTCAATCAGCTGCTCGGTGAAGAGCGGCAGGCACTCGTACTTGGTGTGGAAGAGCTCCCCCATTGCCAAAGGGGTTGTGGAGGCGTTTCGGATAAGTCGGAAGCTCTCCTTGTGCTCGGGGCGCAGGGCATCTTCGAGGAAGAAGAGGTGGTAGGGTTCGAGTTCTTTAGCGAGGCGCGCCGCCTGAATCGGGTTCAGGCGCTCGTGGACATCGTGGAGGAGATTCAGCTCATCCCCGAGTTTATCTCTGAGATAGGCAAACATCTTAGGGACGACTCTGAGATAGCTAGCAGGCTCCCAGTTGCCTTCCACGTGGGGCATCGAGCCGCCATCACCGCTGCCTTTTCCCAGCCAGCTTGCGCTCGCCGCTTCTGCCGCACCCCCCATGCCGTAGGTGGACGTGGCCCCGGGAACTGGACACTGGACACGGATATGCGAGAAGCCTTTTGCCTGCGCCGCCCGCACGGAGTCTTCAAGCTGCTCGTTGGTGTGGCCGCCACAATGCGTGTAGGCCCAGGCCCCCTCGCGAGTCTTGCCACCCAGGAGTGAGTACACGGGAAGCCCGGCACGCTTGCCCTTGATGTCCCAGAGTGCGATGTCAATTCCTGCAAGCGCCGTCATCAGCACGGGGCCACCGCGCCAGTAGGTTCCTCGAAAGAGCATCTGCCAGATATCCTCGATCTGGTCGGGGTCGCGGCCAATGAGAAGCGGCACAATATGCTCCTCAAGCGCACTCGCAACGGCAAGCTCGCGGCCATTAAGCGTCGCATCGCCCACGCCGTACAAACCCGGCTCATCGGTGAGAATCTTCACGGCGACATAGTTTCGTCCGGGGCATGTCACGATCACCCGGACTTCAGTAATCTTCATGCTTCCCACTTCGCCACGAAAAACAAAATCCCCTCCTGCGCTAAGCGCAGGAGGGGAAATTTATCAAGCGCCCCCGCCTCCCAGATTGAGCCTCGGGTCAGGCCTGTACTTGGGATCGTTGGGGTTTGCCGGTTTGACAATGATCCCGGGAGCTTCATTGGGGGTGGCTTGACTGGTCTTCCAGATCAGTAACGCCACTCCCGCTAACACCACTACCCCCACCACAATCAGCACTAAGGGGTTCACTTTTTCTTTCATATGGTCCAGCTCCTCCTATGGATCCGGGAAGCACGAATCAGATATATTAAATTTCACACGAGCAGCGTTCTTATCCATGTAGGGATTGAGCCAGAACGAGGTATCTGTACAGTTAATCACCGCATTGGGCTGCCAGAGGAGTGAGGTTCCCTTGTACCACTTGGCATGGCC
Organism: Armatimonas sp.; assembly: GCA_031387365.1. Classification (GTDB taxonomy): domain Bacteria; phylum Armatimonadota; class Armatimonadia; order Armatimonadales; family Armatimonadaceae; genus Armatimonas. The sequence goes on from JANNDD010000938.1 coordinate 1,975, forward strand.
GTCAAAGAAAGTCAGGTTTG
>JANNDD010000070.1:0-7609 GCA_031387365.1 Armatimonas sp.
CATCGCGCTCCATCGCAAAAGATCCGAAGGCATTGACACTGGAATAGGCAACAACACGCTTCACACTGTGGGTCACACTGGCGAGCAAGACATTGGTGGTGCCCTGTACATTGACGGACATCACTTCGTAGTCCTTACCCGGCATAGCCCATGGAATTGCTCCCAGATGCGCCACCGCGTCCATACCCTCAACCGCGGCAGTGACCGCCTCTATGTCGCGCAGGTCGCCGTGTTCTTTGTCAAAGGGACGAACAGTGTGCCCGTGCTCCTCTAGTAGCGCGCACACCACGCGTCCAATTCGCCCTGCACTACCCGTAACCAAAATTTTCATCGGGGCTATTGTACCTAATCCCAGACGGGGGCTTCCAGGGATTTTTGGTAGAGCGAGGCCCAGTCTTTGGAACCGTCGTCGTCCCAGACGGTGAGAGTGACACCGGGTTCGTAGAGAGGCAAGTTCCCGCGCATAAAGTCCTCCCAGACACCCCGGCCACGTAGCGAGGCGCTGGCCTGCTCGAACTGGAGATGGGAGAAGGCGGGCCCGGCGTAGTCTGGTGTCTTGGGTTTCTCCATGTACGGAAAATGGATTTTTCGCCCCCCCTGCCAGGTGACCGTGAGAATATGGCGGGGGAACGGCATCCAGTGCGGCGGCTCCAGCTTGTATTTCTCCAGCGCGGCTTCGTCGAACACCACCCCGAGCCCCGGCGCATCGGGGACTTGCACATGGCCGTGTTTTATTGTCAGCGGCTCAATCAGTAAGTCAGCGGAGTAGTTATTCAGGCACGTGACGGCGGGCCAGCGGGCGTGGGTGAGTACGGCGGTAAGGTGTGCCATCAGCGCAGTCGTGAGCCCCAGCCCAACGAGCTGTAGAAAAAACGGCATCTCAAAAGTTGCAGCGAGCTGGCCCTGTTGCAGTGTCGCCCCAATGCCTTGATTGAGCACGAAGCCATCGCACATCTGGCTCTGAATCACTTGGGGAAACGAGGGGACACCAAAGTGAATTGCAAGGGGTCGGCTGGTCTTACTGCGTAGCTCTCGGTAGGCAGCCACATCGCGCTGGGGGAGCGGTCCCTCGTAGAAGTTCACTTTCTCGTAGGTGTCGAGTTTTTGCAAAACCCGTGTCGCTGTCCCGACCGTGCCGAGCATGTCGTTGAAGTCCATGTCCAGCTTGTAGTGCGACGGGGTGACGGCGGAGATCGCCTCGACTTGGGCGTAGATATCGAACCAGGGCCGTGCTTTGATTTTATGGTCCGTGTAGCCCGCCGCGACGGCATCTTTCGCTTCCTCGGCAAGCACCTCCGGAGGCATCTTCGTGTTCCACCAGGCCAGCGGAGCCCAGTCACGCACTTTTGGGAGACCAAAGAGGGCATGTGCCGGAACTCCCAGTGTCTTGCCTAGCGCATCATAGAGTGCCATCTGCAAGCCCGGCCCCAGGCTATCGTCCCCGAGAAGAGAGCCTAGGGGGGCGGCAGTTGCGCGCGCCACGGCATCGTCACTGACCCGGCCCCAGCCGTAGTGCGGTAGCGTCTCCCCCCAGCCAACCACTCCCGACTCGGTTTCCACGCGACACACTTCGACAATCTGCCAGTTACGAACGAGCAGGCGGTTCCAGGGCTCGGTGCGTGGGGTGTACGGAACGCGCAGCATCGTCCGCGTTATTTTCTTGATACGGGGTGCGCTGTGGCTCATCTTGTTTCTATGCTTTTTAACAAAGCTCAATTACCAGACGCTGGAGAACGGCCTGAGGGTTATCGCCACCGGGCGTGACACCTTTGAGCATTAAGTCTGCGTTGAGGAGCTTCTCTAAGCGCTCCTCCAGCTCGGCGAGCGTGAAGTTGCGGGCTTGATTGACATACTTATCCGCCATCCACGAGGTGCGCGGGTTACCAATAATAGACGCCGCACCATCGGCGGGTAGGAGGGCAGCTACTTGGGAGCTCACGGGCTGGGCGTTGCGGCCCGCCATCTTTTTCTCGCCCAGGTACCGAAACTGCATGACCAGGCGAATCTGTCGTGCGAGGAGTACCAGGGTTCGTGGGGCAACACTGTCCGGACGGCCACTCCCACGAAAGAGGCTATTGACATGCTGGAGCGCCTCTTTGGTCTTGCGCATCCCTACCGCGTCGCAGAGCTTGAAGATAACGTCATCGGGGCCGCGTGAGAGTGTCGCCTCCACATCCAGCGCCGTGATCCTAGGGCTATTTCCCGCGTGCAGCGCCGCTTTCTCCAGCTCCGTGCCGATATGGCGAATATCATCGGCGGGAAGCTGAGAGAGTAGCGCGAGGGCGTCACCATCAAGTGTCTTGCCAAGGCGACGTGTCTCTTGAATCAGATGGCCACGTAGATCTTCGATCTTGGGTAGGGCAAAATCGCGTACCTCCCCGAGCTTCTTGACTGCATTGGCCAGCTCCGTACTCACCGATGTCCCGCGCTTAACTTTACCATCCTCAACTGTGGGGGAGCCGGTGTGCAGAACCAAGAGCCCCTGAGGGGGAATTCGGTCTAAGCCCGCCGCAAGACGCTTCTGTTCCTCGGCATCAAGCTGCTGCGTATCGCGCAGGAGCACGACTTTTTTGCCGTTGCCAAAGGGTACCGTACCTACCGCGCCCAGAACCTGATCCGCACTCGCATGGGTGCTGTCGAGGGTCTCCGCATCGAAGTCAGCAAACTCGGGGTCGGCCTGTTTCAGGTACAGAAGCGCCTCCGCCTGCTTGCGCTCCGCCTCCAGACCCGTGATCAGGATGACCCGTGGGGCACCCTCGGGGCGCTCCTGGGGCTTGGGCTTCGTGGCAACCTTCGTGGAAATGCGTGCCATGGGCTAGTGTTTCCTTGCCTTTTCCTTGAGAGCGATTTTAAGTGCAGTCAGCGCCTCTTGCCCAATCACCACATCGCTCTCCTGCGTGGGCAGTCGGGCAAAAAGTGTCCGCTCACTCAGGCGTGCCAGGCGCTCGTAGGCACTGCCCACAGAGTCTCCCAGGCGCTGGGTAACGAGAGCGATGTGCTCTCCCACCGTCATGGCGCTCTCCCGTGTGGCCCCGTGGCGCTTGAGCTGATGGAGAGCGTGTTTGTAGGTGATCAGCAGCCGCCGGGCGTAGAGCTCCTCTGCTGAGATTGTCGTGCGCCCTGGAAGTACCCCACGGCGTCTGAGAAGCTCCGCGCCGCCCACACCCAGTAGCCCCAGTACGGCGATCCCAACCAATACCAGAGGACCCACAGGGAGCTTACTTGCCTGCGCCCGAGGTAAAGGCGCACTCGCAAGTGGGGCCATGGTGGCGTCAACAGTCAGCACGGTCGCATCAAAGGGAACCCAGCCGTAGCCCGTAAAATACACCTCGCACCACGCATGTCGGTTACGTTCACGAAGGTGGTAGGCATTCGGGTGATCCGGATCCGTCTCGCCCGCGTTGAAGCCCGTGGCGATGCGGGCAGGAATACGGGCCGCGCGGCAGAGCAGGGTCACAGCGGTCGCGTAGAGATCACAGTAGCCCGTCTTTGAGTCATTGAGGAACCACTCCGCCGGGTTGCGCCCCAGCGGGCAGGCAGGCGCATCCAGAGAGTACGTGCACCGGTTGGTCACAAACTTGCGGATGGCTTCCGCCTTATTGTAGGGTAGCCGCTCCGTCCCAATCGCTTCCTGCGCCAGGGTGTCTAGCATGCCGACATTAGGCTCTTGTAGGTAGCGCTCCAGAATCTCCTTGGGATAATTAACGGATGAGTTATTTAGCTCCTCAGGACTGGCAGTGGAGACATCGGCTTCCAGCTCATAGGGGCCGGGGGGAAGCGCGATATCCATGCGCCGCCCCACCAGCGCAAACGTGCCGTCTACTCGGCGGTTAATTGTCCCTTGATCCGCTAGAAGCTGCCGTGGCTCCACCAGGTGGATCATGGCGCGCGTGGCTACCAGGGGCTCTACTTTCGCCTTGACACGCCGGGTCTTTTTGCGTGCCCCCTCAAGCGCGGGACTGAACTTGAAGACATTGAGTCCGTCCTTGCTTGTTTCTGGTACGAGTGTCTTGCCGCTCAGATCGGTATCAAAAGGGATCCACTCGTTTCCCCTACAGGTCGCAAACGTACGCATGCGCCAGTAGTGCGTGTCGGGTGTGGTCACGCGGTAGATCAGCGTGTCGCTGTCGGTCACGGGGCCAAGACCGACGGCAAAACTGTCCGGGCTATCAAACGTAAGGCGTGGCTTGGAGTTGTTGCGTAGCTTGTTGGCCTCGGGGCTAAGCTTCAAGCGCTCCAAAACCGTGGCCAGGGACATGTTGCGCCCGATCATCTGTAGAGGGACGGCCACAATCACGCCTAGAGTCCAGGTGGCGACCCAGAGCAGAGCAGCGGTCCGGAGCTGAAGCCCTAAAAGTGGGTTTTTCACGACGAGGAGCCGTCCATGCGTGCCCGCTTGGCTCAGCGTGTGCTGATGAGTCATTAAAAACAAGGCGCAGAACAGAAAGATTCCAAAGCAGACCAGGGTAATCACATTCAGATTGAGAGTCGCCGCTAGGCCGATCATCGCCATGGACCACACGCAGCAAAAAAGCGTGGCTCCGTCTGTCAGCCAGAAAAATGTAGCGACGGCTGCCGTTAGCGTTAGTGCGGCCAGCAAGCTCATGTCGTTGGTGGATACCAAAAAATCAATGGGCAGTGACTTTCCAAAGCGAACAATCGTCGCCTGAATCACAAAGAAGAAACCGACCAGCCCTATGGCACCCGCGAGCAGATAGTCCCGGCCAAGGTTGCGGGATCTGAGGTAGCGCGCCGTCAGCGCACCGACAGTGCTAAGAACGGCTAACAAAATCGTGTAGCTCGGGCTGATCAGCGGGGCGGTGAGTCCGAAAGTGGCCGCATTCTGCCCCAGCAGAGCCGCGAGCATCATCGGCAACGAGCCTGTTTGTGGGGCGCTAGTGGCTTGCACGGAGGAGCTGCTCAAGAATTTTGCCTCCTTCTTCCCAGGGGGAATGTTTCTTTTCTACGGTTTTTATGAGAGCGGCGGGCAGACCAGGACGGGGTACTGCGCTTCCGCCAAAACTGAGGGTATCCAGGTAGAAGACCTGAACACTATCTCCCAGACCCAGGCGGCGGGTGAGCCAGGAATCAAGCGCCGGGTCACCGTGGGCGGTCAATACGATGAGCCTAGTTCCGGGTGCCAGGCGCTGTGCACTCAGGGTCGCAACAAGGGATGTCTCCGCCGTGGCTTGTGCCCGTGCGAGCAGGTCAAACAGATGGAAGCGTGCGGCTTCTGGGTCGCTGGCGCGGGCATCAATCACTGCGCTTCCGTGCTGAGAATGTAGCGCGACACCGCCACCACGAGCGAGCGTGCGATCTGCCAGCGTGGCTGCGATCTTCACGGCATACTCCAGGGTCGCCTCGCGTCCGCTGCCGGCATGGGTGTTCTGCCTCAGATCAAGCGCTAGTACCAGGTCCTGCTCAAAGGCTTTCTCGTACTCCACCACGGTAAGACGGCCCGTACGTGCGGTAGTACGCCAGTGAACCCTTCGTAGCGAGTCGCCGGGGTGGTACTCACGAACTCCGTGGAACTCTAAGCCATCGCCTCGTTGCGCCTTGCCCTCGCGCTCCCGCACCCCAAAGTGCCCCTCGCCTCCCGACTGCGCGACCCGAATCGGAATGGGGGAGGGGTGAACCACTAGCTCCGTCGTTGGAGCCAGATCCGCTGCAAACGAGAAGAGCCCCAGAGGATCCGTTGTCTCGATCTGGGCAGGGCCGAGCAAGTGGATACCGCGCAGGAGCGGCTCGACCTGGTAGGTCGTCGTCCCCTGGTGTCCGTCCCAGGAGTCTAGTTTAAGGGCACCTCCACCGTCGAATCGGCACAGGGCCTCAGGAAGTACTTCCTCAATCTCGAGAACACTGGCGGGGAATTTCCCTGTCGCCGCCACCTCCAGAGTGATACGCAGCGGCTTGCCTTCGATTGCCGTCTGAAGATGCCGACGGCTCCCCGTGTAGTGAGTGGGTGCCAGCGCGACGAGCCCGTACGCGATGGGCTGGATGAGCGCCGCCATCACTGCCATCAGATAGAGATACTGAATATCCAGCAGCAGTGCCACGGTAAACAAAAAGATAAAGGCGACCGTTATCACAAAGGCTTTAATGCTACTGGTGCTGGTCTTACGTCCCACGGTGCTCATTGTACCTGCATCGCTGCACAATCCCCAAAGAGTTGGGAGAGTCTGTTGAGTTCCTCCGCGGGATAGTACCCTCGGAGAATCCGCAGAATGGTGAACACACCACGATTCTTCTCCCCTCGGCAGAGACACTGGTAGAGAAGTATTCGGATTTCCTCTTCGTCAGCCCAGACTGCCACAGCCTCGATGAGCTCTGCACGAACGCTCGGATCTTGTTCTCGGTGAAATGCTGCGAGCAAGATCTCACGTGCCGCTGCTTCCCGCTGTCGGATTTCCTTGACGATTCTAAGGCGAATCATTGCCTCTGGCTCTTGCGGGAGCCAGACCCCAAACTCGGCAAGGGGCAGGTTTTTGAGGATCGGCTCAATTGCTTCCTGGATCATTTTATAGACAGTCATGGAGCAGGGAGGGAGCTGGTGCGTAAGGAGGGCACGGGCGACCCCTCTGTCTTTCCACTGTGCCAGTGCCCGGATCAGGGCAATCTGGAGAATTTCGTCTGATTCCTGTGGCAAGGCCGTGAGAAAAACCTGGCGCGTCTCGCTGCCGCCCCACTTTGTGGAAATACGGACGATGTCCCGACGTACTAGAAACGATGGCTCTTGGAGGAGGCTGGTGAGAAGCAACTGCCGCTCCTGTTCTTCCCCCAGTTTTGCGAGAAGATCAACAAGCATCTTCCGAACCTCGGGCTCGGTCTCCGTTTTCCAGAGATCATGAAGCGTGGGGACAACTGCTTTGCCTACCTCCAGCATCGCATTATAGATTGCCAGTGCCCGCTTGTGTGGATCGCTCTGGTAGGCTAGAGTTGCGTGGAGCTTGCCTAGCGCCGCGCTCTCCCCAACCGGCACGTCGCTCTGTACCACAGCTTGGCGCACATGGGGATCTTCGTCGCGTGCGTAGGTTTCCCGAAGCTGGAACCGCGCCTCCAGAGTCGCCAGTGTGTTCAGTGCTCCCACAGCGGCTACCTGCACCATTCCCGACTCATCTTGCGCGAGTATTTCCAGTGCTTTGTGCGCTTCTGGCCCGCCCAGTTGCCCAAACTTACTCGCCATTGGTGCCCGAACCCAGCCTTCAATCTCCAAGGGAAGCCACGCCAAGAGTGCGGCAGCATCGTTGCACTCACGCACCAGCTCCCGTCGCTGTTGCCACTTTGGTGTGGCTTTTAGCTGCTCAAAAAAAGTCATCGTAACTGCTCCTCTCACTTTTGCGTTTAGGATACCAGGAGATAGGTTATGCGACGATTTTTGGAGAGCTATTTGGACCCACCCGGCCTTCGTTCGTTCCTCACTACGACCACCCTCCCTCAGAGCAGGGAGGGTAGACCCCCTTTCCATCTCCCCCTTCCTTCGTAGAGTAAAGAACCACGGGCTAAAGCCCCGGGCTTTCAGCCCTGTGGTTCTTTACAACGGGAAGAAAGCCTGTCAAGGCTGACCATCAAAACCAAGAGAGAGTTCCTCATTTTTTTCAGAAACGACGAT
>JANNDD010000097.1:0-9389 GCA_031387365.1 Armatimonas sp.
CAAGCAAGCCCCCCCCCCCGAACTCCCCGAGGCCCTCATAGCCAAGACCGCCGAGCAGTACGAAGAAGCCTGGCGACGGCTCACAGAGTCCTGAGTAATCGCCCTGTGTGAGTCGCCCCCGTTCATGGGGGCGATTACTCAGGGAAGCGATAAGACCACTTTGCCGCACTGACCGGAGCGCATCAGATCCATCCCGTGCTCGAAGTCTGCGAATGGCAGGTGGTGCGTGAGAATCGGCTCGATATTAATGCGGCTATTAGCGAGCAGGCTCTGCATCGTGATCCAAGTGTCGTAGAGGCGCCGCCCGACGACGCCGTGAATCGTGAGGCCCTTGAAGATAATGTCCTCGGAGATGCGTAGCTCAACCGGGCGCGACGGAATCCCCATGAGCGAGACGCGGCCACCAGGGCGGGCAAGACGCATGGCTTGCTGGATGGCGGGAGGGGCACCACTCATCTCCAGCACCACGTCCACACCCTGGCCATCGGTGGTATCTAAGACGGCGGCTTCAAGATCATCACCAGGAATTTGAAAGAGATGATCGGCCCCGACTTTTGCCGCCAGCTCCAAGCGATAGCGCGAGGTATCGGATGCAAAGACTACGCCCGCGCCCAGTGCCCGGCAGACCGCCACACCAAACAGCCCAATCGGGCCACAGCCCAGCACGGCCACACTGCGCCCCGCCAGCTCACCCTGCATGGCGGCATGAACCGCGTTGCCGAGAGGATCTTGCAGGCAGGCGATGTGCGGCGGGATGCGCGGGTCGTTCTTGATCACACTGGCCTCGGGAACGGCGAAGAACTCGCGGAAGCAGCCGTCGGTGTCCACCCCGAAGATCTGGGTATTGCGGCAGACATGGCCCTGGCCGGTGCGGCACTGGAGGCAGTGACCACAGATTTTGTGCGACTCCCCGGAGACAAAGTCCCCCACCTTGAGGCTCGTCACACCCTCCCCGACTTCCACAACTGTCCCGGAGAACTCATGGCCCATGATCACCGGCGGCTTGACGCGCCCGGCGGCCCAGGCATCCCAGCTATAAACATGAAAGTCCGTGCCGCAGATGGCAACGGACTGGACTTTGATCAGAACATGACCGAACGGTGTGGTCGTGAGGGCCGGGACATCCTGGAGCGTGGCGCCCTCCCCAGCGAGGGACTTGACAATTGCTTTCATACTGTCCTAATTTTACCCGACTAGGGCGGTAGAATAGCTTCATTATGGATACACCGCAGTACCGGCATCTTATCGAGACATTTTTCACGTCCCAGCCCGCGCAGATCACGCAGATCTTTCAGGAGCTACTGGCGGCGCTGGAGGCCGAGGGCCAGCACTTGCCCGCCTCGCCCATGTCCCAGAACTACGAGACGGCATCGGTGAACCCGGAGATTCATCTGCTGCCGGGCAACTTAAAAGATGCGCGCGATGCGATTTTTCCCTACTTTTGGGGCACCGATAGCTGGTCGTCGCCGCTGCATCTGGAGAACGTGAAAGGGCCCGCCAGTAATGCGTCGCTGATCGGGGCGCTGGCGTGCTTGCTGAAAAATCCGAATCTGTGTACGGATACTTATAGCCAGCGCTCTAATGAGCTGGAAGTCAAAGCGGTGACGGCACTGGCGAACCTACTCTTCTACCACACCGACGATCCCTGGGGTGTCTTTACGATGGGTGGGACGATCTCCAATCTCTACGGCGCGAAGATCGGAATCGAGAAAGTGCTGCCCGGCGCGATGCACCATGGGCTCCAGGGCGCAAAAATCGCGGGAATTGTCAGTGAGGCAAGCCACTACTCCAACCAGAGTGTCGCAGGCTGGCTGGGGATGGGTACGGCGCAGCTTCACTCCATCCCCACTGACGCGAGCCTAGCCATGCGCCTTGACTTACTTGAAGAGAAACTCGAAGCGCTCTACACCGACGGCGTCAAAGTGGCCTACGTGGTCGCGACATTTGGCACCACCGATACGTTTGGCGTAGACGATGTCGCGGAGATTCGCCGCATTACCGAGGCGTGTGCCCAGAAATTTGGCCAGCCGCGCCCGCAGGTTCACGTGGATGGCGCCGTGGGCTGGGTTCTGTGCTTCTTCAGCGAGTACGACCTAGAGAAAAACCCGCTCAGCTTCCCGACCGACCTGCTGCCGCTGATTGCTCGTGCCAAGACCTGCGCCCACGGCCTGCGGGTGGCCGATAGCATTACCATTGACTTTCACAAGATGGGCTGGGGCCACTATCCGGGGAGCGCGTTTCTCGTGAATCAGCGCTCTGACCTGCGCTACCTCTCGCGCAGCGTCGAGCAAATGCCCTACTTCTCCGAGGCCGATGGCCGCCGCGACCCAGCCGTCTTCACGCTGGAGTGCTCCCGCCCCGCGCTCGGCCCCAACACCGTGATGGCCTCGCTCAATGGGATTGGCTTAACGGGCTGGCAGGTTTTGGTGGCACATGCCTTGGAGCAAGCTCAGCGGCTCAAGAACAAGCTCTCGGCGCTAGAGTACTGCCATGTGCTCAACCAAGACACGATTGGGCCGTCGGTAGCATGGTGGGTTCTCCCTAAGGGCCGCAACGCCCATGAGATCTTTGCAAAATTAGAAGCGGGCCAGCTCACCGATGAGGAGTTTGCACGCTACACCGACGAAGTGCGCCGTCTTTATGAAAAACGCGATCGCACTAAAGACCCGCGTTTAGATGCCCGTCTCTCGTTCACGACCAGCATCGGCTATCGCCCAGGTGGCCGCGCGCTTCCCGCCTGGAAAGCGGTCTTCTTCAACCCACGCACCAGCCCGGAGATTGTGGACCGCGTGATTGCGAGTATCGAGGAGCTGTAGATTTGCTCTTTGATCGCCCCTGTGGTTCGCCCCCGTTCATGGGGGCGATAGATCGGGGCGATTTTGCGCCATTGAACTTTTTGTTTTCTTCATTTGTTGACTCAGCAGACGGGATATCCCCGAACTCTTTAGGAGACAAGAAACAACAATGAAACAACTACTCACCCTCGCCGCTGCGGTCCTGATCACCGGCACCGTACTCACCCCTAGCTTTGCTCAAGATAAGATGGGCAAGATGGATAAAATGGGCGGCGAAAAGAAAATGGCCGGAAAGATGGACAAGATGCCAGGCAAAATGGACAAGATGGCTGGAAAGATGCAGTGCGCTGAGTGTGCCAAGCTGACCAAAAAGGCGGGCAAGCCCACCGAGTGTGCGGCCTGTAAAAAGATGCACGCGGCAATGAAGGCAAAGATGTCCAGCGGGAACAAAATGTCAGGCGACAAGAAAAAAATGTAACCCGTCACCGGATCAGCCACTCTAGCCAGGCGTGTAATAGACCTACCCCGCAAATCGCACGCTTCAGACCGGAGGGCTGATCCCCCAAACCACCGTAGGGGCGCAGAGTCGTGAGCAAGAGCCTTCCTGCTCCGACCTGCGCCTCACACACGTAGGCATGGAGCAGCGAGCTGCGTGCATCGACGCGCGTGAGAACGGGGGCAATCGGCACGCCCAGAACTTGCTGAAGCGCCTCGGGCTCGAAAGCGCAGTCGCTGGCGAGGCCGTAGAAAAGAAAGTCCGTGGAGCTCTCATGGGGAAAGTTTCCCCAGCTGGGGTGCTCCTCGAAGAGCCGCATAGCTTCCCGAAAGAACGGCAGCTCGGCAGCGGGCAGTCCCCCAAAGGCGGAGGACTGAAGGTAGAGCACCCGCCCCCCGTTGCGTGCAAAGACCAGTAGTTCCGGGCTCCAGGTCGTGGCGATGATGACTCCCCGCAGAGCCCCCCCCGCCCCCAATAATGGGGGAGTCAGAGGGATAACATTCCAGCCCGTTGCCTCCTCAAACCCGGCGAGCAAGTTCGCCGGGTCGTAGAGGCTGACAGCGCCCCCCGTGCGGGGTGCCACAAATCCCCACAGCGGCCAGGAGTTCTTGGAGAGCGTCTTTCCCGCAGCCGTAACCTCCACCGAGAGCGTGAGTTTCCGCGGTTGTGCTGGGGCCATAAACTCGATCAATCCGAGCTCTTTAACCTCACCGGGCTCCAGTGGCCCCAGAGCGAGCTCGCCGTTCTGACCCGTGCTAACGCTCCAGCGCAGCAGCGCACCGGGGCCGAGGTGCTTGCCAAAATGCGAGATGCCGACATGGCGGCGCACACTCTCGCCCGCCCTCACGCCCCAGCGATCCAGCCACGAGGGCCGATCCCCGCCCGCGGTCCAGGCACGCCGCCGATCCGGCTCGATAAAGAGCACCGTGTCGGCGTTAAACTCAGAGGGGTCGTAGCGTAGCGCTCCAAGATCATCGAAGAGTCCGGCGGTGGAGATGGGCGTGTCGGTGAGGCCGGTGACAACATAGCCCGACGTAAACGGGTAGGAGCGCGTGAGCTCCAGGGTGTGCTTGCGCGAAAGAAGCGCCTGCTTCGCACTGGATGCTTTTAGCTCCGCGAGCCGAGGTAGTAGGCCGCTACTCTCTAGCGTTTTTAGTTGCTCCATGACACTGACCTCCCAGCGCACGCCCTTCGGGTTCGTCTGCGGGTCACTGAGTGTCCACCACGGGGGCGTCTTATCGCGCTTTAAAATTGCGGGCAGGTCACGGAGTGCGTCTTGGTCGTTGAACTCTCCAAAGAGAAAGGGCTGACGCTCGCGCCAGCGCGGGGCGAAGGCATCGAATGTCGGGCGGGCGAAGGGCAGATCGCAGTAGAGATGAAAGTCCCAGTAGTCGGCGTGCTCAGGGAGCGGGCCACCGTAGCACTCCGCCGAGCCTGAGTTGTCTCGGATCAGCGGCGCACCGGTCTGTTTTTGCAGCTCCGCATAGAGCTTGCCTAGAAAGCTCGCGTCCATGCCCTCCCCAATCTCACAGCCCAGTGTCCAGAGAATAATAGAGGGATGATCACCGATCTGCCGAATGATACGTGCGTACTCCAGCGGGGTTTGCTTGGTGAAAAAATCGCTTTTCTCGGGGAGCCACAGTGGCAATTCCACCCAGAGCAGCACACCCAGCCGGTCGGCGATCTCAAAATACACACGCGGCGGAATCCAGAGGCAGAGCTTCATCCCATTAAAGCCCAGAGATTTGATACGCTTCAGCTCGTCTTCAAAGACCGCAAGCGACGGGTTCGGGGCCATCGTGCTCTCGTACCAGCCCCAGGAGAGCGGGGCGCGGAAGTAGATTGGCTGGTCGTTGAGCAGAATCCGCTCACCATCTACGGCAAGCTTGCGAAAGCCCACCGTTCGTGTCTGTTGATCCGAGAGCACGCCACTCACTGCGACTGTGACTGTGAGCGTGTAGCAGTGCGGCGTCTCGGGGTTCCAGAGCAAGGCGTCTTTCACGGCGAGACGTACTTTGACGATGCCTGTCTTGGTTGCCTCGATGCGCTCTCGTGCCACAGGGTTGCCCTGCGGATCGCTCAAGAGAAACTCAACCAGCGCCTGAGTGCCTTGCGCTAGGTCTAGGTCAGCCTCCGCCGTGACCACTCCCTTACTATCGGCAGGAGCCCAGACACGCTCGATGCGTACGGGGCCGGTGGTACGTACTCGGATATCTTGCCACGGGCCGCCCCAGGTTCCCCAGACATAGGGAAGAAATCCGGCAAGGGTTTGTTTGACGGGAAAGCGCTCGCTGCCGGGCTTCTCCACTTTGAGGGTCAGCTCTCTTGCGCCTGCGGGAAGCTCCCAGGCAAAGGCATCCCAGAGCCCTGTGTGCTCCCCGATCTTCACCCCGTCGGCGAAGCCCTCGCAGTGGTAGGAGACGGCATCTAGCTCCCAGAAAACCCTACCCGCATTTTTACCTCCCCCCTGCCCCCCTCCGGCTTCGCGAAGGGGGAGTCGGTACCAGACGGGGCCGCAGACGGCGCCGGGGATGCCGTCGCGCTCCCAGCAGCCGGGAACGGTGGCGGCTCGCCACTCTTTCGCACCGTCGCGGCGTAGCTCCCAGCCACTTGCCAGCGCCTCGTCCGCCTCACTCATTGCCCACACTCCCAGGGCCGTTGTCTGCAGAAAACTTCGTCGGTTCACCTCTTGTCATTTTACCGGTAAAATGCGCTATGTTGCGCCGTAACCGTCGCTTTCTCGTGCTCATCAGTATTCTGGTCTTCATCGCCAGTGCGCTCGCGCTGCGTACCGATCACGAGGTCGCACGGATTCCGGGAGATCTGGTGCAGTGCGAAGCGGACGCGTCTTGGCTTTGCTCCAGCGATACCTACCCGCTCCCGGATAGCTCTGGGCGCGCACTCCAGCTCGAAGCTGACGGGGTGCTTCGGCTCACACGGCCCCCAGAGAATGTTGCCACACACTTTCACAAACCAATCGGTCGTCTGCTAGGCGTCACGTCGGACTTTCGGGCTGTGATCGCGGAGATTAGCTTCCCCAGCCCTCGGCCCCGCAACGGTAAAGTCACGCTGAGCAGCACCGGAATCGGGGAGCACAGTGCGCCCGACCAGATGACGCTTCTGCACCTACCAAAGACAATTCAAACCCTCGAAGATGCGGTGCTCTCGCCGGATAGCCAACAGATTGCCTGGTACTTTACCAGTCGCTACGAGCGCCCAGGAATCGCCCTGCTACGCCGGATTGCCCCCGGTCTAGCCGAGCGTTTCCCCCCGCACCGGCTGCTAGAGGTCTGGGTCAGCGACACGCAAGGCGGGCAGCTACGCACCGTCGCCGCCCTCCCTGAAAGTGCCTTCGATGGCTGGCACGCCGCTCCGGCTCCGTCGTCCGTGCTCTACATCGGCTGGAGCCAGAAGACCGGAAAACTGATGATCGCCTCCACCGGCAAGCACTACCGTCTGCCGTAGCTACTCGGCAGGTTCGTCCTTGCCGACAAAGACAGCGGCGTACTTACGAGCGGCGGGAGCCAGTGGGTGCTTCGGGTAGCGGCGCACAAAAGTCGCCATGAGCCGCGACGCTTCTTTGTTGTGATCGAGCTGTGGGTGCTGGCGGCGGCGCACCTTGCCCTCATCCCACCCACTCTGGGACGTCCACCAATAACCATCTTCATCGGTGCGCCACCACTCGTTGAGATTATGAAGCTTCTCGGCGGCGCAGGCGGCGCGGTAGAGCGCGGCGGGTGCGATGGTGGTGCTTGGGTAGTTTTCCGCGATCTCCAGACAGATCTGGCGTGTGTGGGCGTAGACCTCGTGCTGGTACATGTAGCGTTGGATAGCTTTATCATCGGCAGGCATGGCAACATTTTTGTTCCAGAAGTAGACGAAGGCAAACATCCGGCCCCCCTGCCAGAGCGGGGCGTTGTAGAGCTGGAGCAGCCCCTGCGTGTAGTAGGCACGCGCGTAGGCAAACCGAGCCGCTGCCCTTGCCTCCGCGCCTCGTGCTTTCTGCGCCGCCCGCCAGAGGTGCGAGAGACTTGCCAGAACTTTCTTGGGATTTGCCCCCTGCTCGGAGAAGCTCTCCGACCAGTTGGCATCGTGGGTGATACGCCCCACAAAGAGCGCGTAGGACTTCTCCGGCACACGCACCAGCCAGCGGCGGGTGTCGTCCCAGCGCTCTAGCCGTAAGTGGCGCAACGCAAGGCTATACGCGAGCAAGTCTTTGTGGTGCGAGCGTGTCTGCCAGTAGCTCTCCAGAGTCGCGATTGGCATCCGAGCATCTATCAAATAGGCGTAGTCGTCACGGTACTCCAGCGCAAAGTACTGATCCAGCGCCGTGGAAAAGTCCCCCTCGCCCTCCGCGACCAAAGCGAGCAGCTCACGCGTGGCGTGGCGGATGTTGCTACGAGGGCAGTCCGTCAGAATCTGCTCCAGATCGGTGCGGGCAGCTGCGAGCTGTTTCTGACGGTAGCGGCTCCCGGCCCGGACATAGAGCGCCCGGCCCCGCACTTTCTCGTCGGGATCGTTGGTGGCGGTGCTGGCCCAGCGTGCGGCGCGGCGAAACGCCTTGTTCTGGTAATAAATCTCCGCCAGCCGAACGCGAACGAGGGGCGGCAGTGCCTCGCGCTCCGCAATCCGATCTGCGAGCTGCGCCAGGCGCAGGAAGTCAGCGGGCTTGTTGCCGCAGTGGGAGAGGCGAAAATAGAAGTAAGGCGCGGCCAGCGACGGGTCTTTGACCAGCCGATCCAGAAAAATCTTGCCGGTATCGGGCTTAAAAAGCGCGAGCGACTTTGAGACGCCCTTAACGGCATCCCGGTACGCACGGTGCGTTGTCGCGTTGTTGAGGGCGTGCAAGTAAGCAATGAGCTGGAGTGTCCGCAGGCGCGGCTCCCGCACCGTGTTCTCGAAGCGTCGGCGCACCTCCACAATCGAGTCGCCATCGTCGAGAGCGCAATAGGTTGTCGCGGCGGCTTCGTAGCGGCCCGCTTCCAGATCGGCGCGGGCGAGTAAACCACGGACGGCTACCCGAAAGCGGGTGTTTGGAAAAGCCCGCAGGAGCTGTTCGGCGGCGGCGCGGCCCGTGGGCACTCCCTTGGGAATGCCTTTGTGGAGCAGGCAGGCGCGAGCGATCATGAGCAGCGCCGCCTCGCGCTTCTCGCCCTCGGGGAACTGCAAGATCTGCGCCCTCCAGAGCGGGATCGCATCTTTGTAGTTCAGCCACTGCGCCAGCCCGGCGGCGTGTTGGTAGGCGGCGTGCTCCCGGAGCCAGCGCGGCAGGGAGTTGTCGGCGTGGAGCGCGGCCAGCTCAGTGCGGGCCGCATTCCAGCCCGTATTCGCTCCCTCCAGCTTGTCCAGTGCGACCAAGTAGCGACGTAGTGGCTCGGCGGGTGGGTTTGCGTGGGCGAGCACTTCCAGCCTATCGCGCACCTCGCCACTGGTTCCAAAGCGTGCCCCAAAGTCCTGCCAGAGCCGCCGCACACCCGTCCAGTCAGTTTTCGCAGCGGCAACTTGCGCTTGGCGCTGGGTAGTCTCCAGCGCCCGCTGGCGGTTCTCCGCCCGCTCGTGGTCGTGTGCGTAGCTCAGCTCGATATGATCAATCTGGCCATTGCCCCAGCCCGAGCCCGGGCGGTCGTCTTGTTCGCCACCTCCCATCAGCCCACGACGGGGTGGCGTGCCAAAATCCGGGTGGTTGCTGTTGAAGTGAATCGAGGTCAGGTTATCACTCCAGCTCGCCCACACCGGAGCCGCCAGCGTCAGTGCCGCAACTGTCGCAAACTCCCGAATTCTCATTTCCCCTCCCCCGTCAGTGCCGTTTTACCGTCGTGCGTGATAATGCGCCAGTGCGCCTTGAGTGCGCCGATCTCGGTACTTTTCAGGCGCAGTGGCCCCGCAGTCAGAGTCGTGCCCGGCGGCAGGTTCGCGGCGCTCCAGCGCACGCCCGTGGCACGCAACGGGCTCACGGCGCGCTCGGGACTCTCGGCAAAAAGTGTCGCCTTTGCAAAGCCGCCGGGCGCGACTTCGATCACGCCGGGATGGGCGAGTTCGAGATCCAAAGTCACCGTTTCAGGCCCGAGTGCACTGCCCGCGTCACCGTCGTTGATCAG
>JANNDD010000129.1:0-37715 GCA_031387365.1 Armatimonas sp.
GGGCCGCGCCCGGCCCCGACCCACGCGCAGACATCCCAGACATCCCAGACATCCTTGGCAGCGCAGGCTGCACCGGGCTGGACTTTCGAGCATAAAAAAGGCGAGGTGTTGCGCTACCGAACCTATATTGTGGTGGCGGCACGCACGCCCGACGATACCGGGGATGTTAAGCTGACCGTGCGTTCATCCTCGAAGAATACGACCAAAGACATTACCGCCGATGGTCTGGTGATCTGGGAGCAGCTCGATGATGCGGGTGTGGAAGTGAAGCTCAACGGGATGGCGGTCACTTCGGACGAGGCGCCCAAGCCGGTGACCGTCACTCTGGCGAAGAGCGGCTTGATTGTGAAGCGTGTGAACCCGGCGGCGGATCCCTCGGACATGAGCCAGAAAGCACTGCCGATTCTTTCGTCGTGGCCCGTGCCGCCCGTGGGAGTGAAGCCTGGGGATACTTGGAAGAGTGAGCTCGCCAACCCGATGCTGAAGAATAAGTTTTTCACCGCGACCTCGACACTGGTTGGCAATGAGAGTGTTCTGGGGATTGACTGCCTCAAAGTACAGCTCACCATGAGCTTCCCCGCCGTCTATGGTGCCACCGAGCCGGAGTTTCTCCAGCACACCGCGACCTACTGGCTGGACGCGAAGACGCGCCAGCTTGTGCGCACTAGTGCGGTCACTAAGAACCCTGTTTTCCCCTTCACGCTTAAGAATGCCGAGGCGCGTGCTTTTGTTTCCCGGATTGTCAGCGGCCAGAACGACACGTCTGATCCTGAGGGTGAGAAGCTTTTAAAGTAGAGCTAGTTGGCCTTGCGGATTCCCAGGATACGGAAGGTGTCGCGGTGGGTAAAGATCTCCAGTGCGCTACTGCCCCCCACATTTTCATAGCGGATACGGATGGCGGGGGCGCTCTCGTAGGTCGTCGCGAGCTCGGGGACCCGGCGCAGGCGAGGAGTGCTTTTCCAGAACGCCTGCGCTTCTGGTGCGCCTAGGAGCAGGCGGCCCAGAGAGATCGCCAGCGTGGGTGCGCTACAGTGCTCACAGCGCAGGGTGAGAACGTACTCACCGGGGAGAGCGTTGAAGCCCGCATCGGGGGCGAGGCAGCTCACTCGGGCGGGCTTGCTACAGTAGGCACAAGCAACCTGTCCGCGTTCCAGTGCCTGTTGGCAGTAGCGGAACCCCGCGGCATCAAGCCGGGTCTGGATGGTGCGAAAACCCTGTGCCTCTCCGATAATGCGCTGCACGGCTCGGGTGGCAAGATCCACGGACTCAAAGTACTGCCCGGTGCTCAGATAGCAGTGGGGGCAGCGCAGAAGAAAGCAGTCCTGCAAGTCGCGGAGCGCCTGGAGCCGTGCCGTGCCGCACCGAGCGCACCAGAGCTTGGTATCTACCCAGCCCACCTCACTCGCTTCCGCCAGCCCAAAGGCGACCGCTTCCTCGCTGAACTGGGACTTAAGCACTTCCTGGAGTGCCTGTCTTCCCCGATGGAGTCGGACGGCAAGTGCCCCGGTCGTGGCCCCGAGGCGCTCTGAGAGCTCACTCAGCGGGGTATCTTCGACGTACTTGGCAACCAGAAGCTCACGGGTAGCGGGCGGCAGTGTCGTGAGGGCGCGGTCCAGAAGCTCCAGAAGCTCGTTTTGCTCCAGCTCGTCCTGCCAGTTGGGGGCGGTCAGCGTATTCTCTAGAACCTCATCGGAGGCATCTATCCGCCGCCCCGAGTCGCGGCCACGGCTACGGCGCCAGCGCCAGCAGACATTCACGGCAATACGAGAGAGCCAGGCAAAAGGGCTGCCACTACCGGTCCACTTATGGCGATTGCGCCAGGCTTCGACCAGAGTTTCTTGCGCCATGTCCTCGGCGGCATCACTGCTGCTGGTCAGGCGTGCGCAAAGGCGGACCAGGCGACGGTAGTCCTGATCAAATGCGGCCACGAGGCTCTTGTATTGCTCCTCCCCTTCCAATCGGTGTGCTCCCTCTAAACTTACTCAACAAAAAAAGAGCATCGCAGATCGGCGTCTCCGCACCACGATGCTCGGGAGTCATGTCTCATCACTATAAAGATCGCAGCGGACTCGGTTTGGTTAACGCGAAAACGTGAATCTTTCAAAAATCTTTTGGCGGGCAGAAGGCTGGGTATACTGGGGAGCAGATGAAGCTCTACACACGTACCGGCGACACCGGCGAAACGGGACTCTACGGCGGTGAGCGGGTGCGCAAAGACGACCTGCGAGTTGCGGCGTATGGGAGCGTGGACGAAGCCAATGCGGCACTGGGCGTGGCGGCGACTCTGGGGGCGACGGAGCAGCTCCAGATGCTCCAGGCGGATTTATTTGTGGTGGGAGGGGATCTGGCGACACCGCTAGGTCGCGATATCCCACGAATTGCCCCTGAAGCGACGGTACGGCTGGAGCTGCAGATAGATGCGCTGGAGGCGGGACTGACTCCCCTGCGTAATTTTATTCTGCCTGGTGGAACCCCCTTGGCGGCTGCACTGCATCTGGCCAGAACCCTAGTGCGCCGTGCGGAGCGCGCCGTGGTGAGCCTCTGTGAGGCCGAGCCAGCGCAGACCAACCCGGAGACGCTGCGCTATCTGAATCGCCTCTCCGATCTTCTCTTTGCCCTGGCGCGTTCTGTCAATCAGAGCGCAGGACAGCCCGATATACTCTGGAAAAGGAACCTCGACTAGACAATGAGCCGACCGATTGAGGGGCAGCTAGCCCCGGATTTTACTCTCCCTGCCTCAGGAACAACCCAGAGCATCACGCTCTCGGAGCTACGCGGAAAGCGCGTCGTGCTGTTCTTCTACCCCAAAGATGACACGCCAGGATGCACAGTGGAGGCTTGCGCCTTCCGTGACCTGAGCACTGCGTTTGCTGCCGCTGATGTGGTGGTGCTCGGGCTCTCTAAAGATGCTTTAGGGGCACACGAGAAGTTTACGGGGAAGTTTGATCTAAATTTTCCGCTGCTTGCGGATACCGAGACTGTTGTTTCGCAGGCCTATGGTGTTTGGGTGCAGAAAATGAACTACGGAAAGCCGTATATGGGCATTGAAAGAACGACTTTTGTGATTGGTTCTGACGGACAGATCGAGCATGTTTTCTCGAAAGTAAAGCCTGAGGGACATGCAGAGGAAGTGCTTGCTTATGTGGGAGAGAAGTAATTTTCCTATTTTCCTTGACGTGAGCTTGTGAACGCTGGTACAATAGCCCCGCTTTCATAGGCGCACGTGTGCCTGGAAAAAGCAGAATAGGTGGCGATAGGGTTTGCCGGAACTGCCGGAAGTTGAGACACTACGACGGGGGCTTGAAAAGGAAGCTGTTGGGTGTTGTATTCACTCGGTAACGATCGTTAACCAAAAGGTACTAAAAGGCCAGAGCGAGGCTGAGTTTCGAGATCGCGCCGTCGGTAAGCGGATTATGGGTGCGGACCGGCGCGGGAAATACCTGCTACTGCCGCTTGCGGTGGATAACCTCTCTTCTCCCTCTTTTACTCTTTGCCTTCACCTGAAGATGCGTGGCTCTATCCGACTCCAAAGAGCGGATATGGCCTTGGGCCGATACGGTGTGTTGTGCTTAACCCTGGATCAGGGGAGAGCGCTACACTACAATGATATGTGGGGCTGGGGAGAGTGGCGTGTGGTGGCTGATACAGAGCCCCTGCCACTTCCTGAGCTCGGAGACGAGCCGCTAGAGCCGGGCTGGGATGTCGCCTTTGTAAGGCATCTGGCAGGCAGGCGGGTAGCTATCAAGACGGTTCTTTTGGATCAGAAGGTAGTGGCGGGCGTGGGGAATATCTACGCCGATGAAGCGCTTTTTCGCGCCGGTATCGCTCCTACACGGGCGGCGGCGGGGCTAGTGCGTCAGGAAGGTGAGCTGCTTGCGGAAGCGATCCGGCAGGTACTCACCGAAGCGGTAGCACTTGGAGGGACACAGGGCGACTATGTGGATCTCTACGGGCAAGCGGGGCAGTATGTCCCGTTGGTTTATAATCGGGGTGGGGTGGCTTGTCCGCGTTGCGCCGTGCCGCTGAAAAAGATGAAGCTTGGGGGGAGAGGAACTACTTTCTGCCCCGTATGCCAAAACTGAATACTTTATTAAACTGGAAAACATGAAAAACAGTACAGCTACCTAGCGTAATTGCTGTATTTGTGGGGAGTTATCGTAGTCTATGTCCGAGGATATGAACGACGCGACGCTGGAAGCTGTAGCTGAAGCGCCCGTCACGACCAATGCCACTGAAGTGGAGCAGATGCCACCGCTCGATGAGATTGATGTACCTGGTGGTAATAAGAACGACAGAGATTTTGAAGACTCTGTACGTGAGCTGCGAAACGGTTCAGTGGTTAAAGGAACCGTTGTCCACATTGACTCGGACGGCATTTTGGTTGATGTCGGCACGAAGTCAGAGGGTCTGATTCGCCCCAATGAGATCTCTCGGGAGCCTCTTGCCAATTTGGAAGAGGAGTTTCCAATCGGGAGTGAGATCTTGGTGGTGGTGCTTGATGAGGACAAAAATGGTGTCCTTCAGCTCTCCAAGAAGCGTGCGGACTTTGAGAAAGCCTGGGATCGTGTCCAGGAGTGCCTCAAATCCGGTGAGACCGTCATGGCTAAGGTCAGTGAGCGTGTCAAGGGTGGTCTTGTTGTTGATCTGGGAATCCGAGGCTTCGTCCCGGCGTCCCATGTCGGTAATGGCAAGCTCAAGAACCTAGATAAGTTCGTCGGCACCGAGATCCCGCTTAAGGTTCTGGAAGTGGATCGGGGCGCACGCAAAGTTGTGCTCTCCAACCGCATCGCCACGGAGCAGGAGCGCGAGAAACAGAAGGTCGAGACTCTCTCCAACCTTGAAGAAGGTCAAGTACGCACCGGGATTATCCGTCGCGTCACGGACTACGGCGCGTTCGTAGACCTCGGGGGAATTGATGGCCTGCTACATGTCTCCGAGATGAGCTGGACGCGTGTGAAGCATCCTTCGGATGTGGTTAAAGTGGGACAAGAAGTGCAGGTTAAGATCCTGCGCCTCGGCTCCAACGAAGGCCGCGTAAGCCTCGGGATGCGCCAGATCCTCCCGGATCCGTGGGAGAGTGTCGCTGAGAAGTACCGCACCGGTGATGTGGTCGAGGGTGAGGTCACGAGGCCCGTTCCCTTTGGCGCATTTGTCCTGCTTGAGGGCGGTATTGAGGGGATTATTCCCAATAGTGAGCTTTCGCACCGCCGTGTCGCCCGTGCCTCCGATGTGGTCGAAGCGGGTCAGATGGTGCAGGTCAAGGTGGTGGATGTTCGCCCCGAGGAGCGTCGCCTGACGCTCTCGCTGCGTGCCATGACTACCCGTGAGGCCGAGCCCGAGCCACGTGTGCCCGCTACGGGCCCTGAAGGTGAGGGTACTGCTCCGAAGAAGCGCAAGAAGCGTGGTCGTGAGGACGATGAGGGCGGCGGCAGCGGTGGTTCCGGTGGCGGTGGTGGTGGTGGCGATTACCGTCAGTACATCCGCGCCGACCAATTTGGAGGACTCACGCTGGGCGATATGTTCGGCGAGATGTTCAACAAGACCAAAGCCGGTGGCAAGCGCGAGAAGCGCCGCCGCGTTGAGGAAGAGGACGATGACCTCTCCGACATCGACGGCACCGAGCCGCTCGACTCCGTTGTCGAAGAAGAAGTCGCCGAGGTTGCTGAAGTTGCGGAGGCGACGGAAGTAACCGAAACGATCGAAGCGTAGATCGAAGGCCCCGATGCTCAATGAGCATCGGGGCCTTTTTCTTTTATGCAGATCTGGGCCATCACAGGTGGGATAGCGTGCGGGAAGAGCACCGTGAGTCAGCTCTTTGCCGAGTGCGGGGCGAGGATTGCCTCCGCCGATGACGATGCACGCACGGTGCTTGCCGAAAACTCTCCGACACGTGCCGCCGTCCTGGAGCTCTTTGGGACGGTTGAGCGCGCCGAGCTGGCAACCAAAATCTTTGGCGATCCTGCCGCCCGGGCAAAGCTGAACTCCCTTATGCACCCGGCGATCCGTCAGCAAATGCGCGCCGCTATCAGTGCGGCGCAGGCGGATTCCACACAGGGCCTACTTCTCTACGAAGTTCCCCTTCTCTATGAAGGCACGCTAGAGACCTGGTTCCAGGGGGTGATCGCCGTGGCGGCGAACCACAAGACGCAGTTGGCGCGCCTGAAAGCCCGTGGCCTCAGCGATGAAGCCGCTCGGCAGCGTCTGGCCGCACAGCTCGACCCGGAGGAGAAAGTACGCCGTGCTGACTTTGTGGTGCGTACCGATGTCCCGCTTGCGGAGACCCGTGCGGCAGTCCTGACGATCTATCAGGCGATCTTACAATCTGCCGAAACGCCGATCTAGACGCTCGCTCTCTGGTGTATACTTCATTTCTGGAGGCAAGAATGAAGATCGTACTGGGAGCGGATTTGGCGATGGCGGTGGGAGGCTCTTCCGCTGTGGAGCTGCTTAAGCGGCTGCGGTTTAACGGGGCGCAGACTGATGTCGTGCATGTGGTGCCCCCGCCGATCTACACGGGCTGGGAGTATGATCCCGTCATTGCACCCTCAGTGCTCGCTGATATCGCACAGCAGGATCGCGAGAGCGCCCGTGAGGCCATGGAAAAAGTGGTCGCG
Source organism: Armatimonas sp. (assembly GCA_031387365.1). GTDB lineage: Bacteria > Armatimonadota > Armatimonadia > Armatimonadales > Armatimonadaceae > Armatimonas. Next base: position 6,615 of record JANNDD010000129.1, read on the forward strand.
GATATCGGGGCCGGGCTAGGCGCAAAGGCGGTGGTGGTGATGGGCAATCCGACCGAGCGCTTGATGGTGCATGCCGATGAAACCCACGCGGACTTGATCGCGATCAACGGCACGGTTGCCGGGCCGCTTGTGGCGTTTCTCACGGGAAGCGTGGCACGAGGGTTGGTGATTGGGGCGCATCAAAGCGTACTGTTAGCGCGTGGCAAGAGCGAGGAGCTGCGCCCTCTGCGTGCCGTTCTTGCCACCGACCACTCCCCTTACTCCGAGCGCTGTATGGCGCAACTGACGCATCTCTGGCCCCAGGGTATCCAGCATATTACTGTGCTAACGTCCTACCCCGAGGATCGGATTCGCGCGATGGAGCCAATGCTTCCCCAGATGGCTGTCGAGCCTAGTCAGGCGGTGCGTGAGACGCTGGAGGCCAAGAACACGGCTCTGATCGAGACGTTGAGTGGGTGCTTTCACCCGATGCTCACCACGTTTGAGTCGCGTATCTCGCCCTTGCCGGTGCACGATGCGATTGCAGAGGCGATGAAAGAGAGTGGTTCTGAGCTGCTGATTCTAGGAGCCCACGGGCATAGCTTTCTGGAACGCCTGACCATGGGGAGCACGTCGTTTCGTGAGTCGGTGTTCTCGCCGTACTCGGTGCTGGTGATGAGGGCCTAGAGAAATGATGCAAATACTGGTGGGAGTGGATCAACAGCCCGGCCCCGTCGTCTCTTTGCTCAAGCGGTTAAACTTTCCGTATGCACACTACGAAGTGGTGCACACACTCTCTGCAAGCGACTACCTGAGCTACGGTATCGAGGGGGTGCGAACTCCCGCCGATGTCGAGAGAATTGTGAGCGCCGAGAACCGGCAGGCACGCCAGCTTGCGGAGAACGCGGGGCGGCTACTCATGCGTGAAGGCGAGCCCCATCCTGTGGGTGATGTTTTGTTTGGGCATCCCACAGAGGCGCTCCTGCGCCGTGCCGATAGCCTCCGTGCGGAGCTGGTGGCCATTAATGCCTCGCACACCCATAGCGAAAGTGCTGCAGCGCTGACGGGCAGTGTGGCCCGTGGGGTGGCGATGGGAGCGCACCAGAGTGTCTTGATTGCCCGGCCTCCCGCTCTCCTCAGTGCCGACGATCACCCCGTGCGTGCGGTGTTCGCGACCGATCACTCGGATTATGCAAATCGGTGCCTGGAGACTCTGGTTGACTTTGCGCCACGTGGGCTCTCGCACTTGTTGGTGATGACGGCCGCGCCCGAGAAAGAGCTGGAGCTGGTGGATCGGGAGCTTCCTGAGCTGGGAATCGCCGTGTCAGCCTCAGTGCGGCAGGCGCTGGAGCGCCGCAACCAGACGGTTGCGCACTCTCTGGCGCGTGAGCTTACCCACGTGAGTATCGAGACGGCACTCTACACTCAACCCATTCATGAGGCGATAGAGCGTGCATTGGATCAGGCAAGTGCGGACCTACTGATCATTGGGGCGAAGGGCCATAGCTTGCTGGAGCGCCTAACTCTAGGCAGTGTCTCGCTCCACCAGGCACTCAGCGGTCCAAGCTCCGTGCTGATCTTGCGCCACTAGAGAGGCTAGAGTTCCTAGAGTGATTGCAGGTCTTGGAGTGATTGTGTAGCCTCTTCTAGGGCGCGGCTCTCGCTGGTGAGCTGGCGGACACGGGCACGTAGCGTGGTCAGCTCCGGTGGGATGAGGGCGAGCGGGGTGGTGCGGGTGCGTAGCAGCGCCGCATGGGCCAAGGCGACTCCCTGACAGAGTAGCTCCCGCTGGGCGTCCAGTCGGTGCAGAAGAAGGGGAAGGGCACGCAAGTGGGTGAGGCGCTCTTCACACAAGTCCAGGCTCTCGGTGAGTGCGGCATGGGCGACGGGATCGCTCTCACAAGCGAGCCGCTCGATGAGCTGCTGGTACTCGATCTCTGCCCCACGAAGCGCCTGTGGGTCAGTGGCAGCTCGGAGACGGCTCTGCTGGGTCGCCATCGTGCGGTCCGCCTTGACCAGCTGGTTAATGTCCTGTAGGAGCGCTCGCAGGGGTGCAGGTTGCTTGGCGGGGGTCTCTAAAAGCATCAGAAGTGCCTCACTGTAAAGCCGCTCGACGCGGAGCAAACTCGGCTCTGCAAGCAATACACGCAAGGCAGGCGCTCCAACATGACGGGGCGCACGGGCACGCGAGACATTTGTCGCGGCGAGGAGAATTCCAGGTGAGAGCAAGAGCAAAAAGACCGCCACCGCACCACCCACCCGAAAGCAGACCAGGATATAGAGCGCACAGATCGCCAGTGAGCACAGCAGGGAGAACACCGACCAGATCGGCTCCAGCGTCGTTTTCTCAGGAACTGCTGCCAGCCCTTGCTGCGCCACGCCCACGCGCTGCGCCATTCCCGCTTCCAGCTCTCGTAACCGCACCCGCATGGGCTATTTTACCCAGACTAGCAAGTTTCTGCGAGAGGATTCCGTGTCTGGCAACGTGATTTCCACTTGGCGAATAAATGTCAGTCCATACTTCGCCACGGTGCCTTCGTCATCCTCAAGCTCCGCGCCTTTCATTGCGACAAAAAGCCCGCCGGGTTTGACGAGGGGCGCACACCAGCCGATAAGCTTTGGGAGCGCCGCGACAGCACGCGCCGTGACCAGATCGAACCTTGCGTTTTTCAGTTCCTCGGCGCGGGTATGGATGAGCGTGACATCGGGGATTGCCAAGGTTTCCAGGGCACCCCCTAGAAAGCTCAGGCGCTTGCGCAGGCTGTCCACGAGAGTGAGCTGCAAGTCTGGACGGACAATTTTAAGAGGAACTCCCGGAAAGCCCGCGCCCGTGCCGACATCGCAGACGCGTGCGCCGTGTTTTAGATCCGGGACAGCCTTGAGCAGTGTGAGCGAGTCTGCAAAGTGCTTGACCGCCATTGCCTTGGGCTCGGTGATGCGGGTAAGGTTGAGAGTCTGGTTGGTCTCCACCACAAGTGCCGCAAAGTGCGCGCACTGCGCCGCTTGGCTCTCGGTGAGAGGAACGCCGATGGCCTCGGTGGCTTGTTTGAGTGCCGCAAGAAATAACTGCGTGTCCATGTTGCCGGAGGCATTGTATCCTGCCCAAAGACAAGATGGGCACATCTCCCCCGATTGTTGCGTAAGAAGAGAGCATGAGGGGTATAGCGAACAAACAACAATATCTGCTTATCGGAATTGTACTGCTCTGGTGCGGGGCACTGCTGGCGTACTGGCGCTTACAGACTGCAGATCCTCTTTCCGTAGGAATGCTCTGGAACCTCTTTCTGGCGGTTCTGCCGCTCGGCTTCAGTGCTGCCTTCCGCGGTGCGTTGGCCCGACTGAGCTGGGTGCTCTCCGGGCTTGCTTTTGGTGGCTGGCTCCTTTTCTTTCCCAATGCACCCTATGTCATGACCGATCTGATCCATCTGCATCCCCGGAGCAATATTCCCCTCTGGTATCTCCTGGCAACTCTCTTGAGCTGTGGGGGAACGGGGGTCTGGCTGGGCTATCTCTCGCTGGGCGAGGTGCACGTCGCCGTCGCGACACGCTGGGGAAGCAAGGTAGGCTGGGTGATGGTGGTGGGCTGTCTTTTGCTCTCAGGGTTTGGTATCTATCTGGGACGGTTTCTCCGTTGGAATAGCTGGGATGTTTTTGTGCATCCTCTCTCTCTTGCTAAAACCATCGTCCATCAGCTTCTGAACACAGGCCCCCACCCGCATCCCATCCCCGTGACTCTGATCTTTGGCGTGGGGCTATTCCTGGGATATCTTGCTCTTGGGGGCGGCAGTAGTTCAAAGAAGGCGTAACTAAGAGTACCTTTTGAAAGTCGCTCCGCGACTGGGAACTTGGTAGTTGGTAGACGCCTACTGTAGTGGGCGGATAACGATTCATGCAAAAGGTTCGATTAAGGTAAAATGCCCGTATGTCCTCCACACCCTTTGAACTTGAAGAAGTCTCCCTCTCCCAGCTCCGACAGCAGCTTAAGGCCGGGCGCTACACCGAGCCGCAGGTTGTCCAACTCTACCAAGCGCGAATCGCCGAGCTGAACCCGAAGCTGAGGGCGGTGATTGAACTCAACCCCGATGCCCTCAAAGATGCCGAGCGCTTGCAGGGTGAGCGAGCGGCAGGCAAGCCGCTGGGGCCGCTGCATGGGATGCCGATTCTCATCAAGGACAATATCGCCACACTCGACAAGATGCAGACCACAGCGGGCTCGCTGGCGCTGGTTGGGGCAAAGGTGAAGGCCGACGCGCCCGTGGTGTCGGCACTACGTAAGGCCGGGGCGGTGATCCTTGGCAAGACAAATCTCAGTGAGTGGGCTAACTTTCGCTCGACGCACTCATCGAGCGGCTGGAGTGGGCGTGGTGGGCAGACACGCAACCCCTACGCCCTAGACCGTTCGTCGTCGGGGTCGAGCTCGGGCTCCGGCGTGGCCATTGCGGCCAGCTTCGCCGCGGCGGCAATTGGTACCGAAACCGACGGTTCAATTCTCTCCCCGGCCGCGGCCTCCGGACTTGTGGGGCTCAAGCCGACCGTCGGGCTGCTACCCGGCAAAGGCATTATTCCCATCTCGCATACGCAAGACACCGCAGGACCGATGGCGCGGACGGTCTTTGATGTGGCGATCTTGCTAGGGGCACTGACGGGTAAGGACTACTCAGGCGCGATGGTGACCAGCCTCACGGGAAAGCGTATCGGGATCGCCCGCAAGCGTTTCTTTGGCTACCATCCTGCCACGGACAAGCTCGCTGAGGACGCAATTTTAGTGCTGAAAAAGCTCGGCGCCGAGATCATTGACCACACCGACATGGCAACCGTGGACACGTTCGACGCCGATGAGGAGACGGTCTTGCTTTACGAGTTCAAGGCGGGGCTGAATAAATACCTGTCCGAACTAGAGCCCGGCGCACTCGTGAAGAGTCTCAAGGAGCTGATCGCCTTTAACCGGAGCACAAAAGCCAAAGAGCTGCCGTTCTTCGGGCAGGAGCTACTGGAAAAGGCGCAAGCCAAGGGGCCGCTCAGTGCACCTGAGTATCTCAAGGCGCTGGCAAAGTGCCGCAAGCAGTCGCGGGAATTGGGGATTGATGCGATCATGAACAAGCACAAGCTCGATGCACTCTTCGCCCCGACCCAGGCCCCGGCGTGGCCAATTGATCTTGTCAACGGCGATCACTTTCTGGGCAGCGCCACCAGCCCCGCCGCCGTCGCGGGCTATCCCAGCATCACGGTACCTGCGGGCCATGTTCACGGTTTGCCCGTCGGGGTTGCCTTCTGGGGCCGCGCTAACTCCGAAGCCACGCTCCTGCGGTTCGCCTTCGCCTTCGAGCAAGCCACCAAGCACCGCCGCCTCCCGACCTTCGCGGCAACGGCAGATTTCGGGGTATCATAGGCAATCGTGCCGACAACTGATACTTTAGATATTTTCATGGGCCGCGAGCCGCGCCGGGTGCGGACGCGTTTTGCCCCCTCCCCGACAGGGTTTCTTCATGTAGGAGCGTTTCGCACCGCGCTGTTCTCCTATCTCCTCGCTAAAAAATACGGCGGGGACTTTCTCTTGCGTATCGAGGATACGGATCAGAAACGCCTAGTGAAAGGCTCGCTGGAGCATATTATCCAGTCGTTGCATGCCCTCGGAACCCCCTACGACGAAGGCCCGGATCTGGCGACGGTGGCGCTGCTGCCGGAAGCCTACGGTGCGGTGGATCCGTCGCTTCTACCCGCGGACGGTGGGGCATGTGGGCCGTATATCCAGTCGCTACGCAAGCCGCGCTACACCGAGGTGGTGGAGTCGTTGCTGGAGGCAGGAAAGGCGTACTGGGCGTTTGAGACGGAGGAAGAGCTCTCCGCCAAGCGCGCCGCCTGCGATGCTCGCAAGATTCCGTACCGTTACGACCGGCACTTTCGCGACTATAACCTAGCGGAGGCACGCAAGCGCGTGACCGATGGCGAGCGAGCCGTCGTGCGCCTTAAGATGCCGACCGAAGGCCCGATTCGAACCGTGGATTTCCTGCGCGGGGAGACGCTCTGGGACGCCACTACCCAAGACGATTTTATTATTCTTAAGGCCGATGGTCTGCCGCCCTATCACTTAGCCGCCATGGTAGATGACCACGACATGGAGATCAGCCATATTCTGCGTGGCGAGGAGTGGATCAGCTCCACGCCCAAGCACTTCTGCCTCTTTCAGGCGCTGGCGTGGGAGCCCCCGATCTTCCTGCACGCACCGGGTGTCTTGGGGGCGGATCGTAAAAAACTCTCCAAACGCAACGGGGCCAAGCCGCTCCTAGGGCCGGTGCCGGAGTTCGATAAAAACTACGAACCGACCGGCGAGTCTCTGATCGGCTATCTCAACCAGGATGGGATTTTGCCTGAGGCGCTCTTCAACTTCCTCGCGATCTGTGGCTGGTCCCCCGGCAATGACCGGGAAGTGATGGGGCGCGACGAGATCATCGAGGCATTTGACATTAGGCATATCTCCCTCTCACCAGGTATCTTTGATCTGGAGAAGCTCCACTGGATGAATGGGGTCTACATTAGAAACCTTTCCCCAGGTGATTTCTACGCACGTGCCCGGCCCTATCTTCCTGAAGGCCTCGATGCGGACTACGCTGCCGCCGCGATTGCGCTGGAGCAAGAGCGGGTCAAAGAGCTGCGCGAGGTGCCCGACGTCACGGACTTCTTCTTCACGGAGCTACCCGAGTACAGTGAGAAATCGGTGGCGAAGTGGCTCAAAGGTGCGGAGGCGTATCTGGTCGAGCTTGATAGTGCACTCGCTAATCTTTCGGAGTGGACAATCGAAGCCATCGAGAAAGTGGTGCGCACGGTTGCGGCAAGCCATCTTCGTGAGAAGGGTGAGGCGACCCACCCGGTGCGCGTGGCGCTCACGGGCCGCGAGGTAGGACCAGGATTGTTTGAGTTGATGTTAGTGCTGGGCAGAGAACGCGTGGCACGACGGTTTGCAAAAGCGAAGGAGTTAGCAGATGGCGGAACCAATTCTTGATCTGTACACGCTCTTTGGAGCGGTGCCTCCCCGAGGCGCGGAGCCCGGCACGGGCACACTGAAGGCAATGATGGCCAAGTACGGCGTCGCGGGAGCAGTGACACTCTCGACGCGGGCGATCTTTCACTCACCGTCTGCGGGTAACCGCGAGACCCAGGTGCGCTGTAGCGAGTCGGGCGGGAGCCTGCTACCGGCGGGCGTTCTTGATCCGCGGGTCGCACAGTCTGACACGCTGCTGGCAGGCTCGCGCTTGATCTGTCTTTTTCCCACCACCCAGAAATGGCCCCTGACCTACGCACCGCTGGAGAATGCCCTCAAGGGGCTCGTAGGGCGCGGCGTGAAAGTGCCGCTGCTCTTTGAGGCGAGTCAAGCTGGTGATGCAACCCAGCTCGCGCGCTTACTCACCGCGGCGGGCTATGCAGGCCCGGTGGTGTTTTCTGGCCTCACTGGCCCCGCGTTCTCCGAAGCGGTGGCACTGGCACAACAGGACGAGCGCTATCTGCTCTGTACCGATGCTCTGTGCGGGGTGGGTGAAGTCGCCTACGCGGTGAGCCTGGTGGGCGCAAATCGAGTTGTCTTTGGCTCTGGGGGCGTCTCACGTGGCTCCGTGGCGGCAGCACTTGCGGTGGTGAAGGCGGCAAGTCTGAGCGAGACCGACCGGGAGCAGGTTCTAGGCGGCAATACCAAGCGGCTTCTGGCAGCCGGGGGGGCGGTGGCTTAAATGGCAGAAGAGATTATTGATGTGCACTGTGGCTGGGGGCCCACACCCGCGGCCCCCAACTGGAATCAGGCCGAGGCTGTCCAGAGTATTTTGGCGGCACGCGGGATCACCACCTGCTGTTTATCCTCACTCCTGGCGCGCCGCTACGACCCCGTGGGAGGCAATGAGACCGTCGCCGATACCCTCGCAAGTCCCGGGAACCCCGCCAAGCTTCGAGGCTGGCTGGTGGTGCAACCCGCCCAGTTCGAGGAGTCCAGCGCTCAGATGCGGCGGCACCTCTACTCGGAAAACTTTGTGGGCGCTGCGCTCTATCCCAACCCAGCCACAGGCGAGCCCGTGGCGCTGGAGTACTCTCGCGAGCTACTGATCTTGATCCGTCGCTACAGCAAGTCACTGCTGATCGAGACTCCGACCGCAGAGGCGATGTGGCACGCTGTGGAGATCGCGGGATTCATGCAGGGCGTCAAGATTGTCGCCTCGGGCATGGGCGGTGAGGAGTGGCGCGCGGCGATTGATTTTGCCGTGAAGCCGTCCAACTTATTTCTTGATATCTCAGGGGCACTGGCTCCCGAGAAGATCCGCTACGCTATCCAGGCCATGAGTGGGGCACGCAAGCTCCTCTTTGCCTCGGGCGCACCCGCCAACGACCCCGCCGCCAACCTAGCGATGCTGGAAGAGGCGGGCCTGGCTGCCGATGAGCGCGAGAAGATCCTCTTCGCCAACGCCCACCGGGTCTTCGGCTGGGGCAGTGGCAGCGTGGACGCGCCCACCGATGTCACGCTCTCCTCAATGGGGGGATAGGGGATAATGGAAACTCTGACGCGGGAGCGCCCCAACACTCCCCACCGGATTCTCTGGACACGCACGCGTTGTGCCGCTCTGGAAGCGGCAGGTGTTCTCACGCATCGCTATGAGCTGATTGAGGGAGATATTCTGGATAAGATGGGGCAGAAACTACCACATCGCACTGCGGTGACCTTTACGCTGGCCTGGGCACTGGAAGTATTTGGGCGTGACTATATCCAGAACCAGGCAGAGATTGATGTCTCACCTGAGGACAACCCGACCAGCGAGCCGCAGCCCGATGTGACGGTGCTTCGTGTTGCCCTAGGCCAGCTCACCGATAACCCGACCCCTTCGCAGGTTGCGCTGCTGGTGGAGGTCTCGGATAGCACGCTGGCCTTTGATCTGGGGGCGAAGGCACGGCTTTATGCACGGGCAAGTATCGAGGAGTACTGGGTGCTGGATGTCAGCGGCAGGCAGCTTTATATCCACCGTGCTCCCCAAAACGGCACCTACACCGATGTTACGGTTCAAAGCCCAAGTGCTAGTGTCTCTCCGCTTACCGCTCCGAGCAGCTTGGTGCTGGTCGGGCAGCTTCTGCCGTAAAGAGGGCCGCGTCAGTGGGGGAGATGGCCATTCTACTCCAACAAGCCCCCAATACCGCTGCCGGAGGGCAGGACGCCTGCTTTCTGGTAGACAGCGAGCTTCTCGCGAGAGTCTAGAATATCTAAGTTGCGCATCTGGAGCTGCCCGATGCGGTCCAGTGGCGAGAAGGCCTCGTCCTCCACACGCTCCATCGAGAGGCGCTCGGGGTGGTAGGTGAGGTGCGGGCCGGTGGTGTCCAGAATGGAGTAGTCATCGCCGCGCCGTAGCTCTAGCGTCACTTCTCCCGTGACGGCGCGGCCTACCCATTTTTGCAGCGTGTCGCGCAGCATCAGGCTCTGCGGATCGAACCAGCGGCCCTCGTAGAGCAGTCGCCCCAGCTTGCGACCTAGCGTCCGGTAGTTGTCAATCGTCCCCTCGTTATGGATACCCGAGAGCAACCGCTCATAGGCGATAAAGAGCAGCGCCATCGCGGGGGCTTCGTAGATTCCCCGGCTCTTGGCCTCGATAATCCGGTTCTCAATCTGGTCGGAGATGCCCAGCCCGTGTCGCCCACCGATCCGGTTGGCTTCCATGACCAGCTCGATTTGATTTTCAAAGCTCTGGCCATTGAGCGCGACCGGGAAGCCCTCTTCAAAGCGCACACTCACTTCCTCGGGCAGAATCTCCACACTCGGGTCCCAGTGCTTCACACACATGATCGGCTCGACAATGCGCAGGCCTTTGCTGAGAAACTCCAGCTCTTTTGCCTCGTGGGTCGCGCCCCAGATATTGGAGTCCGTGGAGTAGGCTTTCTCCGCGCTCATCTTGTAGTCAAAGCCATGCGCCACCAGCCACTCACTCATTCCCTGCCTACCGCCCAGCTCTGTCACGAAATCTTGGTCCAGCCAGGGCTTGTAGATGCGTAGCGCGGGATTGGCCATCAGACCGTAGCGATAGAAGCGCTCGATATCGTTGCCTTTATACGTCGAGCCATCGCCCCAGATATTCACGCCATCTTCCTGCATCGCCTTTACCAGCATCGTCCCGGTGACGGCGCGGCCCAGTGGCGTGGTATTGAAGTAGGTCTTGCCGCCCGTGGAGATATGAAACGCCCCGCACTGGAGCGCAACAAGCCCTTCGGTCACCAGCAGCTCGCGGCAGTCAATGAGGCGTGCGGCCTCGGCACCGTACTCGATAGCACGCCGCGTAATGTCGTTGTAGTCTTTTTCATCGGGCTGCGCGAGGTGTGCCGTGTAGGTGTAGGGAATCGCGCCATGGTGCCGCATCCAGGCAATCGCCGCCGACGTATCAAGACCGCCGGAGAACGCAATGCCGACGTTTTCGCCTTTGGGAAGAGAGAGAAGAATCTTATCCATAGTTTTGTCGGGGTATTGTACCGTAGAGGTATAACGAGGTCTACGGAAACTGCCATGAAAAACAAACTGCTTATGATGTCTTTCTTATCCCTTCTTTTGGGGTGCAATCGCAAAGAAAACACCAAAAGAAAAACCAAGCCATGGCCTAGGTTCCCGGCAACGGACAACCCCAAAGTCAAAATAGAGCCCGTGGTCTTAGACCATGACTTTGAGCTCCTCGCTTTTTTTCTGATGCCTGACAAACAAAGTGTGTATGTGCTCGCGTCAAGAAGTTCCGGGAGGGGTAAGACTGAGGAAGGAGGCGAACCTCTATCTGAGTCATCCTATTACCGGGATTTTCGTCTGTACTGCCTAGATGATAAGGGGAAAGTAAAAAAGCAACTAGACATACCCCGTACCAATTGGAGAGCAAGTGGTTCTTTGGGATTGCTGGAGGGGCAGTTGCTGGCCAGGGTGGAGGATTGGTTTCTGGTGTTGGATACGACAAAGTGGGTCATCCAGGAGAAAATACCCGTTCATGAGGCGTACTATGTTGCCTGGAAAGCAACCACTATGACGCATGATGAGCATGAAGCCGATCACCAAAAAAAGTTTGAGGTGGCCTCTAAAAATCCGAACGCTAAACTGCTGCACTGGGTAGCCGGCGGAGAGGACTTTGTTTTTGTGCAAGGTGCGCCTGGCAGACGCTCTGCTTGGTCAGCCATGCATTTGGACGAGGCACAACTCGACGACCTGAAAAAACGTTGCAAGCCGATCTCTGTAAGTATCAACCCCACCTTTGTTAACCCTGCCCATGCAATCTTTGCCGACGGTACCGCAACCATCCAAGAGGTAGAGGTCTTTTCCAATGGCACGCAGCTTGTTTATCCCAATTATAAAGAGCGCTCCGTGGTGCAGTACAAACTTGTATTGGGCAATCAAGAAGCTCATTTTTCGACAACGGATAGAGACGGGCATGGTCTACGATTAGGATATTTCGATAATCTGCTCATGACTATGGGAGATGGATCTATTTGGGTTCAATATGAAGGAGTGATTTATCGGGCAATGCTTGTCTAGAGGGAGATCGGATTTTCTCCTTGAGGGGCGCCGTGGGCAGGAATCTCTCTACTCGGTGGCGAATGGAGGAGACATGAGAGTAACGGTAGCGGCATTTTTGATGATTTCTTGCGGCGTAGCCTCGCTGAGCCTGAGCGGCTGTGGCGGGGCTTCGTTGGTGGCTCCGGAGACGGGTTTGCAGATGCGGATTCAGTGGCCTGAGGTTTCCCGGCTTCTTCCCGATGCCACCCAGAGTGTCCGGGTGCAAGTGCAGGATGCGGGGGGCTTCCAGACCTTTCGTGTGGCCAACAAACCGGCCGGGGGAGGCTTCAGCACCTTGGTCTTCTTTGGCCTCAAGCCCGGTGATCTGAATGTCGAGGCACGTGCTTTCCCGGCGGCAGATGCGCAGGGGGTGGCTCTGGCGCAGACCAACGTGAAAGTGACTGTCTCTAGCGGCAATCAGACCAACCTCCAGATCGCGCTGGCTAGTAGCGTGGATCGGGTTGAGGTAACTCCCGCGAGCGCGAGTATCCGTCCGGGTTCCGCGCAAACGCTCAGTGGCGTCGCCAAAGATGCCGCGGGTAATCTAGTGCCGCTCACCCTCGCCAAGACCCGCTGGACATCTAGCGATGCGAGCGTGGCGAGTGTGGACAGTACGGGGAAAGTCACGGCAATTAAAGAGGGCTCAACCAATATCACCTTCACGGACACGGAGTCGGGTAAGTCCGGCACATCGCTGGTGATTGTGAGCACTACGGTCACAGGAACCGTGGATCATGTGGATGTCACCCCGACCGCCAACCCAATGACAGTGGCTCAGACCAAGACACTCACGGCGACCTTGCGGGATGCGTCTAATGGGGCACTGCCCTCTGGCCCCGGCACTTGGTCTTCCAGTGATGCAACGGTGGCAAGCGTGGACAGTGCAGGGAAAGTTACCGCGCTCAAAGTGGGCTCGACCACGATTAGCTTCACGCACACGGCGAGTGGCAAAGTGGGAACCGCGAGTGTCACGGTGAGTGCGGCCACGGTAAACAGTGTCACGCTCAACCCGATGAGTGCCTCGCTGACGGTCAATCAGGAGACGACCCTGCAGGCGATCCTAAAAGACGGCTCCGGCACGATTCTGCCCCTAGAGGCAGGCACCTGGTCATCAAGTCAGCCGACACAAGTCTCGGTGGATGCGAATGGAAAGATCAAGGGGCTGGCGATCACGAGCAGTCCCGTACTTATCACGTTTACGCACACCGCAACGGGCAAGTCCGGCAGTACCAGTGTGACGGTGAGTGGCGAGATCTAAGAAACCGTCCCTAGAACTGAAGCTTACGGCGGCGCATACGAACGGAGAGCAGCAAGCCGATGGCGGCGCAGTTTGTCCACGCCGCCGAGCCGCCGTAGCTGAAGAGGGGTAAGGGGACTCCCACAACGGGAGCAAAGGCGCAGTTCATCGCCACATTGACGATAACATGGAAGCCGATATAGGTAATCACGCCCCCGACAATAAGCCGCCCGAACGTGTCTTCACTCTCAACAATACAAACTAGTCCCCGTGCGAGCAAGAGCAGATAGACTGCCAGGAGCGCCACACAGCCCACAAAGCCCGTCTCTTCGGCAAAAGCGGAGAAGGCGAAATCCGTCCAGTTGTCCGGAACAAAGCCCCCGCCTGTCTGTAAGCCTTGCCGGAAGCCCTGGCCAGTCACCAGTCCTCCACCGATAGCCACAACTCCCTGATCCCCCTGGTAGGCCATATCGCGCTGCTCACGGGTCATGTTCTCCCGGGACATGAACAGGACGATGATGCGGTTGCGTTGGTAGTCCTCTAGCCCTTTGCCCGTCTTCCAGGCAAAAGTAAATAAAGCCACCCCTGCCAGCAAGACCGCTGTTAAGTGCTTCCAGTCAGCTCCCGCCAGAAACACCATCCCCAGCCAGATCGCCCCCACCACAAGGGCTGTCCCTAGATCCGGCTGCATCTTAATCAGAAGCATCGCGGGGGCAATATGCAAGAGTGACTGTAAAAAGATGGGGAACTCTTTGATGCGCGGTCCTACGCGTACCAGAAAGGTTGCTAGCGTTAAGATAATGATAATCTTAGTCAGCTCCGAGGGCTGGAACTGGAACGAGCCGATATCAATCCAGCGGGCGGCTCCCTTCTTCTCTTTCCCAAATATCTTTACCAGCAAAAGCAGAGCAATATTGCACCAGTAGAGGACACTGGCATGGCGCTGCATTCCTACATAGTCGCGGGTGGCAACATAGGCAAGAATCCCCAGCCCCAAGAAATTGAAGATGCCTTGACGGAGGGCTTGTTTGAGACCAACAGAGCTTGCCTGAGCCAGATCTCTGGCATGTCCCGCCGATGCGGAGTAGATCGTCGCGATACTAGCACCCATCACGAGAACCACGCAGAGAATCACGACCCAGTCTATATTTTTACGGTGACGGGGCTCAATCAGGCTTCGGAGGACTTCAATCATGGCAGGCTCAGGCAGGAGTTTGCCGTGACTGTGGTGAATCAATGCGAGTGAATCGTCGTCACTTTCTCACAGCCATTGGCGCTTATACAATTATACCGCCATTTGTGGCTACCGCACAGGACAAAGCTAAGGCTGAAAAACCCGTAGTTTTACCAGGCACGCCTCAGCGGCGTGTGTTGCCTTCTGGCTTGCGTCTGATCGTGGTCGAGCGCCCTGAGGCTGCACTGGTTGGGGTTAGCCTCGCCGTGCGTGTGGGCAGTGGAGATGAGGAGCGCTCCCGCAGTGGGACGCTGCACTTTATTGAGCATCTGGTCTTTAAGGGCTCCGAGGGAAAACAGCCGGGCGCTGTGGATCTTGAGACTGAGAATCTCGGAGGCGAGGTGGCGGCACGGACGCTGCGGGATGCCACTTTCTTTGAGGCGACGGTAGCTTTCGAGAACTGGCAGGCACTACTGACAGCACTGGCGGATCTTACTTTACGCCCTGCTTTTCGGACTGCGGATATTGAGGCGGAGAAGAAAGTGGTGCAGGCGGAGATGGCGCTCGAGCGTGTGGATCCACTGCGTACTGGGATTGCTGCGGCGACAAACGTCCTTTATCTTCCGGGGGAGCCTTACGGGACGCCTCTATTTGGCGAGTGGCCTATTGTTAGTCGGCTGACTGCCGAGGATCTTACTGCCGTGCACATTGCTTGCTATCGCCCCGCGCGGATGACTTTGTGTGTGGTGGGGCCCGTTGTTGCGGCGGAGGTTGAGGCCATTGCGACACGGCTCTTTGCTGGGCCGAAGGCAGCGCCCGTCGTGCGTCCGCTGCGGCAGGTGCTTCTGGTGCCACCCACACGTGATGGGCTGGGGCGGCGTGCCGCTGAGGAGAGCGATGCCTCGATGCGAGGGGTGACGACTCTAGTGTGCGTCTGGAGTGTTCCTCCCGCCGCCGATGTGAGCTCGTCGTCGGCGCTGGCGGTGCTGGCAGAGACTCTGGCACGGGGCGATGAAGGACGGCTGGGAATAGCACTGGTGCGTAAGCAAGGGGTGGCGCTTCGGGTACGTGCTGAGCTGACTCCTCAGCGCTGTGGGGGACTCTTCACGATTGCTGTCACGGGGCTGCCCAAAGATGCCCGGCGTCTGGAAATGGCGTTGCTGGATGAGCTGCGCCGCATCTTCGAAGATGGTTTTAGCGCTGAGGAGCTAGAGGCAGGGCGGCGGGCTGTTCGAGGGCGGGTGGTGACGGAGAGTGCGAGTGTTGATGGCCTTGCGCACCGGCTGACGGTGCATGACGCTCTGGATGCACCGGGGCTGGAGGAGGAACTGGAGAAACAGCTCCCTCTGGTTCGGGGAGAGGCCCTGCAGGCCCTGCTCCGCACGGTTCTCCATCCCAACCTGCGCACCGTGGCGATCCTGGGGCCGCAGCCACTCATCATCCCTGATGGGGGAGGATAGCACAGATGCGACAGGACACTATTGAACCTATCCGACTGCCCAGCGGCACCACTCTGGTGATCGTCCCCGATTCCAGTGCACCTGCTACCGCCATTGTCGCCAGTGTGCGGATCGGTGGGGTGGAGCAGCGACGACAGGCAGGAATCGCCGCGCTCTTGGCACGTATGCTGGGGGGCGACTCACAGGGGCGCACTCCGGAGCTACTCCAGCGCGATGTCGAGGGGTTTGGAGTACTCGGAACGCAGTACGATGGCAATCAGCTCACTCTCTGGAGTGTCTGCCCTCCCACTGAGGCGGCGCTGGTGCAGTCGGCACAGGCTCTACTGCTCAATACTCTTGCACAGCCGCGCTTTACCGAGGGCGCGCTTGAGCAGGCGCGGACGGATCAGCTTCGCGCGGTGACACTCTGGGGAGAAGATCTTGTTCCCCGGCTCCTCCGGGGGCTTCAGGCACGGGCACTGGGAACGGAGCTGGCCGTACAAGGAGATAGCGAGAGCCTCCGCCGTGTGAGCAACGCCGATGTCCAGGCGTTCTACGGGCGCTACTGCACACCGGAGCGCACTACTATTGCGGTGGTGGGTAATTTCGAAGCTGATGTGGCGCGGCGCTGGGTAGAGACGAGCCTTAATATTGGCGACTGGAGCCAGCGCTCTATTAGCACAAAAGAGCTGCTCCCGACCACGGAGCCAGTCCCGCCGGGCCTGCGTGATCGTTTTGTCCCGTCACTAAGAGGAGTCTCCGCACTGGCCGTTGGCTATCTCTTTCCTGGGCTAAGCCAGCCGACCGCGCGCGCCGACTGGGCCGCACTGCTCGTTCTGGATGCGGTTCTTGGGCTAGGGAAAGCATGTCGCCTCTTTCGCTTACGCGATGACCAGGCACTGGCCTACGAGGTGCGCTCACAGCTTCTCCCCGCGCGTGATGCCACGTTGTGGGGTGCGTATCTGCTGGGAAACCAGGATCCCGCTTTAATGAAGCAGGCACTCCTGAAAACCCTCGCCGAAGCGGTCCAGAAGCCAATCCTGGAGATCGAGATCGCCCGCGCGAAGGCACTACTTCTGGCACAGCGAAACCAGCAGCGCCAGCTCGTCCTCACCCGCGCCCGCACTCTCGTCTGGGCGGAAAGCAGTGGACTAGGAGCTGCCTTCGAGCTGGAGTTTACTAGGCGTATTGAAGCAGTGAAGCGCAGTGAGGTGGAGCGTGTGGCTCGAACTCTACTGACTGGCAACCCTGTGATTGTCCGAACACGCACCGAAGGCTGAATGTGCTTTAGGCACGGTACAATAGTCGCATGCCCCATCCGATGCACGATGATATTCAAGAGGTGCTCTACAGTGAGGCGCAGATCCAGCAGCGGGTTCGCGAGCTGGGAGCGCAGCTCACCCAGGACTATGCCGGTCGCGACCTGCACTTGGTGACGATTCTCAAGGGCTCACTGCCGTTTCTCGCCGACCTAATGCGTGCCATTGACTTGCCGCTCACCATGGATCTGATGGGAGTCTCGTCTTATAGCGGGATTGCCTCCACCGGTGAAGTGCGCCTCACGATGGATCTCGATGACTCTATCGAGGGACGTCATGTTGTTATTGTCGAGGATATTATTGATACCGGACACACCCTGAGCTATGTACTACGCAACCTGCGACAGCGCGCTCCGGCATCGGTGAAGATCATCACGTTTCTTGACAAGCCCGCTAAGCGTGGCGCTCCTGTGGAGGCGGACTATGTGGGCTTCACCATTCCAGATGCCTTTGTGATTGGCTACGGGCTCGACTGGAATCAGCGCTACCGCAACCTGCCCTACATCGGGGTGCTCAAGCGCGATGTCTATGCGGGACCGCTCTAATTTCTAAAGACGCAACCGAAACTCTATTTGGACTGTCCTAAAACGTATGAACGACGAATCTACCCCCACTCCTGAGGAGACAACAACTGTGGAAGCTGAAGCACAGGCGGAAGCCGCTTCTGAGACGCAAAAGACGATGCCCCCGCTGACGGCGGAGCGTGTCACTGATATCACGCTAGGCTTAGGTAAAGCGGCGGTAGATGCCCTTGATAAGGCGGCACGCCAGCTCGATGACTCGGTGCGTCAGATACGGCAGGATGCGCCCGGGTTTTTTACCGAGATGGAAGAGAAGGGCCGCCCCGTTCGTGAGAAGCTCACCGAGAGCCTCAAGGGCTTTAGTATCACCGATGTCTTTAATAAGGCGACGCATTCTGGCGATACTCCCCCGAGCGACCCCAATGCTTTCGATGATATCGAGGCTCTGGAGAACCGGGTACGCGAGCTGGAGCAGCAAGTCAGCACCGATCCCGTGCCCGAGGCCACAGCGCCGGTGGAGAAGCCGTCGCCTTTCTCCATGCTGGAGCTGGACGATGAGCCGCCCGCGTCGGCTGCGCCTAAGGCGGATGTCGTAGCGGAAGCGGCGGCGAAGGCCGAAGTAGCGGCGACTCCCGCTCCTAAGAAACCCGCTGTGCGGCGGACGAAGAAAAAGCCCGAGGGAGAGACTCCTGCTGCCTAAGCTCTACCTGGCGTCGGCGTCCCCGCGCCGACGTCAACTTTTAGGGCTGCTTGGGGTCGAGTTTACGGTTCTCGTCAGTCAGTTTGATGAGAGTTCCTTGGGGCATCTCACCGACGGGCGGGTATATGTGCAGCAGGCGGCACTCTGCAAGGCGCGGGAAGTCGCACAGCGGCAGGCGGGCTGGATTCTTGGGGTGGACACCGATGTGGTTGCGCCCGAGGGAACCATTCTAGGCAAACCAGCCGATAGTGCAGAGGCAACTCAGATGCTCCGCTCTCTCGCGGGAAAGACACACAGTGTCTTCTCCGGTGTCGCTCTGCTGACGGTTGCAGCACCAGGCGAGATTATTGCCCAGGAGCTTCTTGTTGTCGAGACGCGCGTGACGATGGCAACACTGCCCGAGGAGGCGATTGCTGCCTATGTTGCAACCGGTGAGCCGCTAGACAAGGCGGGCGGCTATGGTATTCAGGGAGGAGCCATGCCGTTTGTAACACACATTGAGGGCGACCCCTCCAACGTGATTGGCCTGCCTCTCTGGAGTGTGGCGGAGCTATTTTCTCGGGCGGAAATCCCACTCTGGCGAAACCCTGGCTCGATCCCTGCGTCCAAGTAGATGGCAAACCTATGAGTCGGTACTTAGAACTTTCTGTAGATGGGACCGTGGAGCGCGTAGGGGAGCGTGCGCTCCGCGCTTTTCGCCGTATTGGCAAGGTGGAGCAGTACGACCTGTCTGCCGCGCTGATTGCTGGCGTCATCAAAGTGGATGGGGAACCCGCCTCGGTTCAGATCTCCTGGAAGCCAGGGCGGGAGGGTCGCGTTCGCATCGAGATCGCTGCCAACTCCTACGATACTCTGAGCCAGGCAGCGGACAGTGCCCTCTATACCTACGCCAGCGCCTACAAGGCTGCGGGGTGGCCTGATCCCGAGCGGGATCGCCGGGATCGTCAGCGGAATCTGCTACGAATCTCGGGGGGATTTCTTGCTCTGTTGCTTCTTTCGACACTGATCTATCTTCTGACAGGGACAGCAGCCCAGCAGCGCATCCGATAGAATACCCTCATGACGGATACCGATACCCCTCTTGTTAGTGTCTGGGAGCGCTTCGCCCAGCTCTATGGAACCCCCGAGCGCATCGAGAAGCTCTGGCAGCAGTGGCTCGCCACTCAGACCGAGATCTCTGTTGCCTTCCTGGAAAAAGCGGTTGCCGATCAAGCCGAAGCGAACCAGATTAGCGTGGACGCTGCTAAAGCGCGGCTTGTACTCGAAAAGCTCGTTGATGACCGTGGGCCCAAGTTCGTGGAGAAGTTTCTCCGGGAGCATGACCAAGCCGGTAAGACTCTCAAGCCGCTGAGCCTCACGAAAAAAAAACGCTGAGCACGACGCGATATACTGAGACTTGTGAGTGCTCGTGAAAAAGTAGTCGTGGCGATGAGTGGCGGGGTGGACTCGTCCGTGGCAGCAGCCTTGCTCGTGGAGCAGGGCTTTGAGGTCATTGGTATCACGCTGCAAATTTGGCAGGAGAGCACAACCGAAACCAAGGGAGCGGGGTGCTGCTCGCTCGGTGCTGTGGAAGATGCCCGCCGGGTGGCGGCGCGCATTGGTATCCCGCACTACGTTTTAAACTACAAGCAGCCCTTCGCTGATGCCGTCATCAAGCCCTTTATCGAGGACTACCGGCGCGGGCGCACCCCCAACCCGTGTGTCAACTGTAATCGCTACATCAAGTTCGACGCGCTTCTCGAAAAAACCCTGGCACTGGGGGCGAGTAAGCTTGCCACTGGGCACTATGCCAAGGTCTTTCAGGATACACAGACCAAGCGCTGGGGGCTGGCACGGGCGGCGGAGAGTTCCAAAGACCAGACCTACGCGCTCTATGCCACCAAGCAGCACCAGCTTGCGCATATGACTATGCCGCTGGGTGAGCTGGCCAGCAAAGCGGAGACCCGCGCACTGGCGCGCCAGTACGGTCTCCTGGTCGCTGACAAGCCGGACTCGCAGGAGATTTGCTTTGTGCAGGGTGGCAAGTACACCGAGTTTCTCGCCCGCGAAGCCCCCGAGCTCGTGCAGACCGGAAAATTTGTGGATACCGACGGCAAAACACTGGGCAATCACGACGGATCGGCGTTCTTTACCGTCGGCCAGCGCAAGCGCATCAATGTCGGCTCCCCTCTCCCGCTCTATGTTTTGCGGGTCGAGGCGCAGACCAACACGGTGGTGGTCGGCACGGACGAAGAGCTACTGGCCGAGGGATGCTCGGTCGAGGATCTGAACTGGGTCGCGCTTGCGCCGCCACAAGTGGATGAGCCCGTGCCTTGCGAAGTGAAGATACGCTACAATATGCCCTCGCGCCCGGCTCGGCTGATCCGCCAGCCCGATGAAACCGTGCGCGTGGAGTTCGACGAGCCGCTCCGTGCTGTCGCGCCCGGACAGGCTGCCGTGTTCTACGGGGTAGGTGCGCAGGCCGATCAGGTACTGGGCGGAGGAACGATTCAATAGTTATGGAAGAAGAGAACGACGGACACGTCTTTACCAATATCGCGACCGGTGTGGTGATCGGGCTGGCTGTGGGAGGAATCCTGGGCTTGCTGTTTGCCCCCAAACCGGGTGCAGAGCTGCGTGAAGACCTCAAGGACAAGACCGAGGAGGCCATGGATCGGTTGCAAGAGGCCACCAGCGATCTGGTGACCCGCAGTAAGGAGCTGGCCGCACAGACTAAAGAGAACCTGGCACACTCTGTGGAGGCCGGTAAAGCTGCCTACTCAGAGAAGCGCGAGGAGCTCATGGCGCAGCTGGACGCCTGATACTTCTTATGGCACGACGTGAGGCGTTTCTGAGCGGGCTCTTTGGAGCCCTAGGGGTTGCCCTTGCAGCTCTGGGGCTCTTTCTGGGCTATCGGTTTTTGCTCGCCGCTACCGCCGTCAGCACGCCGTTTGTTGCCGCCCTGGTGATCGCACTTCTTTGTGATCCACTAGTAAATAAGTTCCAGAAGCATGTTGGCTTCACGAAAGGCAAGCGTGCTCCCGCAGTGGCGCTGGTCTTTGTCCTCTTTCTGCTCAGCTTCACCGCCCTGATTATTCTGGTCGTTCCCAGCATGCAGGAGCAGATAGAGAAACTTGTTAAGTGGGTCAATGAGGATGGCCTGGCTCTGCTTCAGGCAAGTGTTAATGACTGGCTGACAAACCATCGTAAGCTCGGGCCGCTCACACTCCCGCCTTCCATTGATGCCTATGTCAAGCAGTACTCCACTCAGATGACCGAGGCGGCCAAACAGCTCGGCCCCAAGCTACTCTCCACAGTGATTGGCTCGTTCTCCGGGCTCCTCAATGTGATTCTGATCCCGCTGCTGACATTTTTCTTACTGATGGATCTGGGACGGCTGCGGCGGCGGCTGATCTTTCTGCTCCCAACCCGCTTGCGGATACACTTTGTCGGGGTAACGAGTGATGTGGGTGAGGTGTTTAGTAACTACCTGCGGGGGATGATGCAGGTGAGTCTGGCGTACATGGCGGTCGCAACCTTACTTTTTGCGGGACTCTCTCTGACGGTTGCACCGGGTATGCTCGCCTCGGCGTTGCTCATCGGGATTGTTAGCGGTGCACTCTATATCGTGCCCTACGTCGGTTTCCTGGGTGCGGCGGCAACTTCTGTGATTGTCGCTTTGGTGAATGGTGCGGGTGTTCCGGCGATCATCGCAGGGGTGATCTTGCTGGCGGTGCTCAATTTCACGTTTGACAATGTGATTACCCCACGCATTGTGGGCAGTGGCGTGGGAGTCAACCCGATTGTGGCGATGTTTGCATTACTTGTTGGGGCATCGCTCTTTGGCCTCTGGGGGATGCTACTGGCCTACCCCGCTGCGGGCAGTGTCCAAGTCATGCTCTTCCGCCTCTTCCCCAAGCTCGCCCAGCCGACTCCGGAGACGGCGCAGATCGCCCACGAAGACCACGACCCTACCCCGACGCCAGAGTCAAGTGAAGGGGAGTAGCCTGCGGGCAGTCTGAGCAGGTATGCCGTTTTTCCTCTACCAGCCGCCCCGTCAACCCCCACGCGCCCAACCAGCACAGCAATCACCACGAGGGAGCTTGCTGGCCCCTCGCGAGACTCCCGCAGGCCCCCCGCCTGGCGAGAGCGGCCAACCCCGCAGTAAAGATATCTTCCCCACATCCAAAGGCCCCCTGGAACTCACCAACGAGGGTGCCATTCTGACGGATACCGTCCGCCTGGAATACGACGGCTACGTGGTGACATCGGATCGGGCAACCTACGACGAGAAGCGCGACTACATTACCTTCGAGTCGAATGTGAAGATGGAGACGGGGCAGGAGACGTTCTTTGCGGAGCGTATCGGCTTCAACCGCAAGACCCGTGAGTTCGAGGCGACCGAGGCGCACACGGTTCTGGCCCCCTCGCGCGTGGGAAGCCGCCTGCTTCAGCCGCTGCTGCTCTGGGGCAAGAGCATGCGCCGCGAGGGCGATATTCTCAAAGCCACCGATGGTTTTCTGACGACCTGCGATCTACTCAATCCTCATGCGAAGATCGGTTTTGGCTATGCTGAGCTGGTTCCCAAGAAGCGCATCACCCTGCGCGATGTGACCCTCTACCGCTACAACACAGTGATTGCGCGGCTCAAGCACCTGACAATTCCGATCATGGAAGATGTCCACTACAGCTACCTGCCTAATGTGGGGAAGACGCAAGAAGAGGGCTATTTTATTAAAGCTGTTATCGGCTACTCGCTTTCCAAGACTCTGCCCGGCCTACTGCGCGTGGACTGGATGGAGAAAAAAGGTATCGGGCTGGGCACCGACCAGGCCTATCGCTTTGGGGACGTCGCCGCGGGTCGCGTGAATCTCTACACGCTCAATGACAAGAGCCGCAATGCCCGTAATCTCAACGGCCAAGTGCAGCACGAGCAGCGTTTCGGGGAGATTGATGCCCGGCTCAGCTCAGACTTTCAGAGCAACTCCTACTTCGCTGCGACCCAGAACTCCCGCACACAGAACACCAATCTTACCCTCAATCGGATGATTGGGAAGGCGAGCACCGGAGTCACGCTGGGGCAGAATAGCTCAGACTCTGGCGGCTCGGTCTATCGCACCAGCACGTATGGCCTCACCCAGCAGCTCCCGCTCCCTAAAAACGGCACGCTGAGCTTCCGCTTCAATGGCACGGACAACCTGAATGCATCGGGAACCACACGCACAGGGCGTATCCAGGAGAATGCGGACCTGCGTGCCTCGACAACCGTGGGGCCCTTTCGGGCGGAGCTGGTAGCGAATCGCAACCTGCGCAACTCGACATCGGGAACCAGCAGTGGGGGCTCGTTCTTTGGCGGTAGCGAAAAGCTCCCCGAGCTAACCCTGACTACTAACCAGCTCAAGGGGCCGCTGAGCAACTACTTCTCCGGCCTAACTCTGGGCTACGGTGACTTTCTGGAGAGCATCTCGTCATCGGGCACCACCGGCCAGCTTCACACCAAGCGCTTTCTATTCCAGACCGATCTCAATCGTAAGAGCGTCCCGCTGGGCAAGGGTGGGCTGCGCTTGGATGCGGGGGGCGGGTTCCGGCAGACGATCTACGATGGCGGCTACGCGGCGCAGTATGTGGTAAGCCAGGCCACCAACCTGAGCCAGCCGCTCGGCAGCGCCGGGGCGCTCTCGCTCGCCTACAACTACTCGCGGCCCTACGGAGGGACACCGCCCGGCTTTCGCAACGACTTCGCCTCCACCCTCAATGGGTTAAGTCTCAATGCCCAGAAAACCGGCGGCCATGCTAGTGTTCGGCTCAGCACGGGCTACGATATTTTGCAGGCTCGCCAGGAGCCGATTCTTGGCCTGCGACGCTCTCCCTGGAACCAGCTCAGCCTAAATAGTGAGTTTCGGCCCTCGGACAGCCACCTCAGCCGCTTGAGCACGACCTACGATATTAACACTGGCAAGCTCACCGTGCTGGATCACTACGGGCACTTCCAGCGCGGCAATAAGTTTATCCTGGACACCAGCGCTCGCTACGATCCGACCGTGAAAAAGCTCCGGGAAGTTCGCTCGATTCTCGGCACGCAGTTTTTGGACAATGACACGCGGCTGACCGGCAATAGCAACTACAACAACATCACGCACCGCTTCGACTCCAACTCCCTTGCGCTCACCCGCGCGTTCCATGACTACGAGATCACACTGAGCTATGTGGACCAGCCCTTCGGCTTTCGTACAGAAAAAGGCATTAACCTCTCGTTCCGCCTCAAAGCCTTCTCCTCTCCCCAGACCAGCACCGGCGGTCGCTACGGCACCCCGCTCGACACCGGTCTCGGCGGCTTCTTCTAGCGCAGTACGGACAGCTAAAACGCGTCGTATGTCCACAGATACCACGAGCCAGAGAGCCTTTTGTGGAGGTAGAGCTTGTCGTTTTTAGGAGCGGGGCCAGTGTGGTAGAGAAAGCCTTCCTGGGTGAGAGCAGTGTCTTCTAGATTAAACAGCCAACCTTCCTCTGTGTTTTCAATGCTTCTAAACTTATAGAGGCCTACTGTGATGTGTTCCCCCTCGTGGGGCTGGCGGAGGTATGCAGTCAGTGCGGGCTCGCTCAGACGAAAGCGGATATTTCGGGGGAGAGGGCTGATGGCAAGAAGAGTCATTCCTATTGCGACAACGGCCTCCTGGATAATAAGCAAGCGCCGCACAGGGTGGTGGAGGGCCGCAACAAAGCGGATAAACCAGAGGATTGCCAGCACAATCGCTGCTATCATTAGTATCGAGCCCACAAGGAAGTCGCTTGTCGGGTTGCTTGAAAGCAGGAGGGCCAGGCTAGCCCAGAGCAACATTGCGCCGTGCCAGAGCCGCGTGCGATTCATGGTGTAATTGTCCAGTCCTCAAACTGTAGCTTGGGGGCATGTTCGGCTATTCTGGAGAAATCTCTGGTGTTTTGTGTCAGAAGAATGGCATTCGTTGCGAGAGCAATCGAAGCGATCTTCATATCCATTGTGCTGACACGTATGCGCCGCAACCAGAGTTCTTGAAAAACATCCAGGGCGGCCTGATCGAAGGGTAAAACGGTCAGCGAGGCAAAATTATTGAGTAGGTTTTGAAGGCGCTGGTAAGCTTGAACATGTGCCTCCACAGAACGCAGCGAGGCGAGATACGCCATCCAGCCTCGGAATTCTTCCTCTAAACAGACAATAGAAGTTCCCACTTGTTCTAAGGGGACTTGCTCCAGACGAGCACTCAGATATTCTTGGGCTGGGCTACGACGCTGTAGCTGGCTCAGGTGATTGGTGTCAAGCAAGTACATTGCTAAGGCTGTGTTTCTTCGTAGTTGGGGATCTGGGCGTTTCGATATTCTCTTCCCAGCCGGATGATTTCATCGAAGGCTGGATCGTCATCGAACGTGCCTAATAAAGCATGCCAGTCTTTATGTTTAGGAGTAGGGGATGGTTGAGTAAGCTGGCGAAGCTGTTTGAGTTCCTCTTCGATCAAGGCGACGCGCTCTTCTAATGTCTGTGGCATGAAACGACCTCCCTTGCATTTTATCGCTTTTTACGTGCCGTCAGGTTCGCGAGGAGAACGGCGACGAGGAGCAAGACGCCGATGACGGTGACTTGAATCTCGGCCTTGACTCCGGCGACACCCATGCCGGTCTGGACGACGCCAATCAAGAGCAGGGCTGCGATAGAGCCGAAGATCGTGCCGCGTCCGCCGAAAATACTTGTGCCGCCTAAGACCACGGCGGTGATGGCGTCGAGCTCTAGTCCACGGGCATGGTCGAAGCGGGCGACGCCTAGGCGCGAGAGCAGGGTGAGTGCGGCGACTCCGGCGACGGCTCCGGAGAGAATAAAGAGCTTCATCAAGACACCAGGCACCGAGACGCCCGAGTAGCGTGCCGCTTCGGCGTTGGTGCCAACCGCGCCCACATAGCGCCCGAAGACGGTTTTATGGAGGAGCAGGCCCGCTGCTACGGCAAAGGCAAGAACCAGAAAAAGCGGTGCATGGAAGTACGTGTGCGGAATCGCCACTTTTTCAAAGTGCTGGAAGCTCTCGGGAACGGGGAGCGAGTGGTCGCCCAGGAGAATCTGTGCTCCGCCCCGGAAGAGCGCCATCGTGCCCAGAGTGACTACAAGCGAGGGCAGGCGGCGCTTGGCAATAAGCCAGCCGTTGATCGCTCCCAACAGCCCGCCCAGCACGGGTGCGAGCGCAGCACAGAACCCGAATGGCAGGCCCTTGCTGTGCAGCGTTGTCACGAGCGCCCCGACCAACGCCAGAATTGCCGTGCAGGACAGATCAATGTGCCCGGCGACAATCACCAACGTGAGCGCAACCGCGAGCAGCGCCGTCTCGGTGTAGAGCGTCGAGCGGTCGAAGAGATACGCCACATCCAGAAAGCGTGGCTCACGGGCCGCACTAACAATAAACGCGACAATCAGCAGGCCAATGGCGACCAGCTCAGGAATAAACTCGCGGAGCTTTTTCATTCTTCCCCCGTGGCGCTGAGTCGGAGCCGCCGCGCCGTGGCATCGTCGAAGAGGACGGCGGAAAGGATGACGAGCCCATAGACGGCAGTCTGCCAGGTGTCGGCGATCTGTAGGACGGCGAGGGCGACATTGATCACGCCCAGCAGAACGCAGCCCAGAAACGCGCCGGTGGCGCTACCGACCCCGCCGAAGATACTCGTGCCACCGATCACGGCGGCAGCGATGACCAGAAGCTCGAAGCCCGAGCCAATACTTGCGGGATTGACATTGCCAAAGCGGCTCGCGTAGAGCACACCCGCTAGGCCCGCACCCACACCACACAGGACATAAGATAGCAGAATCACGGGTCGCACGGGGACTCCACGGAGCGCTGCGGCATCCGGGTTGCCCCCGATGGCGTAGAGGTTCCTGCCGGTTCGGGTGCGGGTGAGAAAGGCATGGGTGAGAAAGGCAACCAGGACGGCCACTAAGACGACCCAGGGGAGCTTATTGTTAAAAAGTCCGGTTGTGGTCCAGGCCGCCAGAGTCTTGGGAATCTCATAGTCGTTGACTTGAATACCGCCACTGACCACAAAGGCTAGTCCACGGTAGATGCCCATGGTGGCCAGTGTCGCAACAATCGCCGGAACGCGGGCGTAGGCAATCAGCACTCCATTGACCGCACCCAGCCCCCCACCGATTGCCGCCCCGATGGCGGCCGCCAGAAAGACATTCAGCTCTTTATGGTCGCGCAGCAGCATCGCGGTGAGCATTCCCGCCAGTGCCAGAGTCGAGCCCACCGAGACATCAATGCCTCGCGTTAGGATCACCAGCATCTGTCCCATCGCGCAGACAGCAATGAGCGGTAGCCAGAGCAGTACGGACTGAATCGAGGACTCAGAGAGAAAGCGCGGCTGAGCCACGCTGACAGCAAGGATTAAGAGCACCAGGGCGATGGCGATAGGGAGTTCACGACGGGGCATTGGTTTGCATTGTACCAAAACTAATCGGGAACCTATTCAAACGACTACCGTTTAGAGCTGTAATGTGTCCCAATTCTATTGAAGCCTCTTTGCACAGAGAATCCACGCCATCCTGTCGCACCGAAGATGTTGAGGTTGCACGGCGGCTCAATAAGAAACACGGGACGAGCTACTACTTCGCAACCTGGTTTTTTCCAGGACACCTACGCGAGGCCACTTTTGCTCTCTATGCCTTCTTTCGGGTTCCCGATGAGTTTGTGGACAACAAGGCTTCCGGGCAGGCGGGCACGGAGCAGGCGGTTACACTTCTCAAGAGCTGGCGAGCCGACTGGCAGCAAGCCTACCACCAGCGCGACTCGCACGATCCGGTGCTTCGTCTGAATGCGGAGATTTTTCATCGCCACCAGATTCCTTATAGCTACAGTGAGGCGTTTTTAGCGGCCATGTTCCGGGATCTCTCCGACACGCGTTACGTCACCTACGCAGACTTAGAGAGCTACATGTACGGCTCCGCCGCCGTGGTGGGCCTGATGATGAGCCATGTGATTGGCTTCTCCGACCCGGTGGCGCTGGAGTATGCCCAAAAGCTCGGCTATGCCATGCAGCTCACCAACTTTCTGCGCGACATTGACGAGGATTTTGTGGAGCGTGGGCGTATCTACCTGCCGCTGGACGAGCTGGCGCGATTCGGGGTGCGCGAGGAGCAGTTTGCCGAGCGTCGCTTCGATAAAAATTTCCAGGCCCTGATGCAGTTTCAGATACAGCGTGCCCACCGACTCTACGACGAAGCCGACCCGGGGATTGAGCTACTTCGCCCGGAGGGGCGACGTGCGGTTCGCGTGGCAAGTGCTCTCTACCGTGCAATTCTTACCAAGTTGGAGCAGCAGGCCTGCGATCCTTTTTTGGGGCGCGCTCGCACGAGCACACTAGAGAAGGTACAACGCACCATGAGAGTTTGGAATGGCTAAAAAATCTAACCTCTCCCCCTTGCCCCCTCCCCCGGGCAGTCGTACCTCCTTGGGGAAGGGGGAATTTTCTGAGAAAGCCCCTTTCCCAGCGACGAAGGAGCGACCGGGAGAGGGGTTGGGGAGAGGTTCACAACCGAGTGCAATTGTGGTTGGGGGTGGCATCGGGGGGCTGGGAAGCGCCTGCTTGCTGGCAAAAGCGGGCTACCAGGTGGATCTCTACGAAAAAAACGAGATTCTAGGGGGCTCGGCAGGGATTTTTTCCGCCGAGGGCTTTACGTTTGACATGGGACCAAGCTGGTATCTCATGCCCGATGTCTTTGAGAATTTCTTCTCGCTCCTCGGCGAAAAGGTTGAAGATCATTTAGAGTTGGTCAAGCTTGGACCGTCGTACCAGATTTTCTTCAAAGACCGGGGCAAGAAAGTCAGCTTGTACTCCGACCTAGCGCGCGATATTCCCACGCTAGAGGCCATCGAGCCGGGCTGCGGCGTGGCGCTGCGTGATTATTTAGAGCGCTCCAAGTTCCAGTATGAGATCGCGCTGGCCGGGTTCATGTACAAGAACTACGATACGGTCTTTGATTTTTTCAATAAGCAAACGATGCTTCAAGGCCCGAAGCTGCATGTTTTTGAGAAAATGAATAAGTATGTTGAGCGGTTTTTCTCCACGGACGAGCTGCAGAAGATCATGGAGTACCAGCTTGTGTTTCTGGGCTCCTCGCCCTACGATACGCCCGCGCTTTACAATATCATGAGTCATATTGACTTTAATATGGGCGTTTACTATCCGATGGGTGGCATCCACGAGATACCCAAAGCCTTTGTACGGATCGGGGAGAAGTACGGCGCACGTTTTCACACGAGCTCTCCGGTAGCTAAAATATTGACGGAGAAGGGAAAAGCGGTTGGGGTACGTCTTGCCAGTGGCGAAGAAAAACGGGCGGACTTAGTCATCTGTAATGCGACCATCCGCCATGCAGAGACACTCTTAGAGCCTCAGGAGCGCACTTTCAGTGAGGACTACTGGGAGAAGCGGACGCTGGCTCCGTCGGCGTTTATTCTCTATCTTGGTGTCGAGGGCAAGATTCCTAGCCTCACCCACCACAATCTGATATTCGCCCCGGACTGGAAGAGCGGTTTCGCGGAGATCTTCGACAACCCCAAGTGGCCCACGGACCCGTCGCTCTATGTCTGTGCCCCCAGTGTCACCGACCCGAATGTGGCTCCTGAGGGCTGCGAGAACTTATTCGTGCTCGTGCCCATGGCTCCTGGCATGAAGGCCACCGAGAGTGAGCTTGCCGCTTACGCCGACAAGACCCTGGCTCTGATGGAGAAGGAGATGGACATCCCCAATCTACGTCAGCGTATCAAGTACCAGCGCATCTTCTGGGCGAAAGACTTTATTGAGCGCTACAACAACGACCGTGGCACCGCGCTGGGCTTGGCGCACACGATGAATCAGACTGCGATCCTGCGGCCCAATAATATTAGTAAGAAGGTCAAGAATCTCTACTACGCGGGAGCCAGTACCAATCCTGGAATCGGAATGCCGATCTGCTTAATCAGTGCTGAGCTGGCCTACAAGCGCATTATTGGGGATCGAACTGCCGGGCATCTGACGGAACTTACCCCCTAATCCCCGTGCAACGACGAGACTATAAAAGCGCCGCGAAAAAGAGTGCCATGCCACAGAGAGTGTTGAGGAGCGGGAAGTTTTTATAGAGTTTCATGACGCCCTCTTCAGTCCCGGCGCGCAGAGAGAGCAGCATGAGTGTAGCGTAGACCAGCCCGAGGGGAAGTGCGAGCCAGTGAATCGCGGGAAATGCTAAGGCCGCCGCCGTGCCGTAGAGCACCAGACACAGAATTAGTGTCCCACGCAAGCCCAGCGTGGTCGCGACCGTGAACGTGCGGCTCTCTCTATCGGCAGTAATATCGGGAACGGCGGAGTAGGCTTGCATTGCCATCACCCAGGCCCAGCCCGCAAAGAGCGTGGGGAAGGAAAACTCCTTGCCGCCTGCTAGAAAATAGGCGACGTAACCAGGACACAGATAGAGAGCGTTGAACGCCGCATCGAGAAAGGGCCTCGCCTTCGCCCGAATCGGCGGCGCGGAGTAGAATACCGAAAGCGCCACAAAGGCGACCAGGGCGAGCTGCGCGGGGCGAGGCAAGAAGTAGCTGGCCACAAAGAAGGGCAGATTAGTGAGCGCGATGGTCCAGCCGAGTGCCTGACGCTGATCCGGCGGAACCAGCGCCTCGTAGCCTTGCTTCTTGGCGTTTCGGACATCCGTCTCGTAGTCGAAAATATCGTTGATGCCGTAGATGAGTACATTTGCCGGCAGGAGAAAATACACCAGAAAGAGCAGAGTGAGTGGGGAGTAAAAAACCGCAGGCGACTTCAGGGCCGCCAGCCCAACCACATACGGGCCAAGCACATACATCCAAAACCGAGGGCGGCTTGTACGCAAAAAGTGGGCTGAGGTCACGGCTTATTCTACCCTCCGCCCTCGCGTTTGCCGCCATCAGCGGGTTTTTCGTCGCGCGTTTTCCCGTTCGGCCCGAGCTGGCAATTGTCTCGGCGATCTTTGTACTGGTCTTCGCCGGGCCAAGTTATTCGGCGGTTGTCCGCTGGCTGGGCGTGCGGCGCGGCGTGCGGCTCTTGGTGATTCTGGGAGTCTATGCGCTGGTGCTGGAAACGGTTGCGGTGAAGACGGGCGTTCCCTACGGACGGTTTTCCTACGGCCCCAAGATCGGGAAGCTCCTCTTTGATGCCGTGCCGTGGACGGTGCCCTTCTCCTGGAC
>JANNDD010000188.1:0-1420 GCA_031387365.1 Armatimonas sp.
CCCAACGAACCCAACGCCCCCGGGCACAACCGAATGGCGACGGCGACACTGGGGGGGGGGGCTCCAGACCTTTGAGATTCCCTTCATGGATAGTTTCTCCGTCGTGAATCTCACCGCGAAAGACATCACCGAGCCGCTGGAGATTCTGGAGATTCGTGCCAGCTTTGTCTCCCTGCCCGTGGCCTATCGGGGGAGCTTCTCGTGCAGTGATCCCAGCCTCACCCGGCTCTGGTCGGTGTGCCGCTGGGCGACCCAGATCTGCCTCCAGACCCATCACTTAGACTCGCCGCACCACCAGGAGCCCATTAGTGACCCCGGAGATTACTTAATCGCCTCGCTCGTAAACTACGCCGCGTTTTTCCAGCCCGCCTTGACGATCCAAGACTCACGCAAGTACGCCTGGATTCTGACCCAGTGTAAGAACCAGAACTTTCACACGAGCTATGCGCTTCTCTGGCTCCAGATGGTGCTGGACTACTGGGATCACACCGGCGATGACTCGCTGGTGCGAGAGCTTACGCCCCAGATTCACTCGCTTCTGGATACCTTCACCAGCTATATCGGCAAGAACGGCCTGATCTCCGAAGCACCTAACTACATGTTTATGGACTGGGTGGATATTGCGGGCTTCCCTGGCCACCACCCGCCCGCTGTGATTGGGCAGGGCTACATGACCGCGTTCTTCTACCGTGCGCTGGCCGATGGGATGCGTGTGGCTCGGCTTACCAACGACTCCGTACGGATGCGCGAGTACTTCCGCATCCGCCGGGATCTCTTGGTTGCTTTCGAGCGCGAGCTCTGGGTAGCGGAGAAGGGACTCTACCGCGACGGCAAGCCCTTCCAGACCTCCGTCAAGCCCGGGCAGTGGCTCCCCGCCGACAAAGAGATCGAGACCTTCACAGCGCACTTGCAGTTCCTCGCCGCGCTCTACGATCTTGCACCCAAAGAGCGACAGGCAGCGATTGTCGAGAAAGCCATCACGGCGTCTAACTTCTCTTGCCAGCCGTATTTCATGCACTTCGTCTTCGCGGCCCTGGCGCACACCGGGCTCTTTGAGAAACACGCGCCCGAGCAACTGAAGCGCTGGAAGATCATTGAGGAAACGCAGTCGCTGCTGGAGATGTGGGATCGCGGCGATCTGAGCCACTCGTGGGGCGGGACACCTCTCTACCAGATGACGACGCAGATTCTGGGAGTGCGCCCCGCCACCCCCGGTTTTGAGACGTTCACCATCGCGCCGCAGCCCAGTGGCCTAACCTGGGCCAAGGGCATCGTTCCCACGCCCCACGGGGACATCAACGTGAGCTGGCGCAAGCAGGGAGATCGCCTCACACTAGAACTAACGGTTCCCAAGGGCTGCCACGCCGAAATAAAGCTCCCTGGAAGCGACACGGCGAAGCGAGTAGGAGCCGGGCGGCAC
>JANNDD010000259.1:0-6471 GCA_031387365.1 Armatimonas sp.
GTCGTAGTAGAGCGGATGGGGGCGTGGCTCCGGCTTCAGGTAGGCCCGAAAGATCGCCTCGTTGTACTCCTTGGTGCTCTTCGCCCCACCTGGCACCCGTTCCCCGTGGTAGCGCCCGTCGATGGCGAGCGCCACAAACCCACGCTCTGCCAGCTCGGCAAGAAGCGCTTTGTTACCCTCTTTGGTTCCGCCTGTTCCGTGAAGCACCAGCACCGCCGGGCGTTTGCGCTTATCATCGGCAGGGCGCTGGAGCAGAAAGGGCACCCGCTCGCCCGGCTCGCTGGCAAAGGTTCCCCGATCCGTCACATACAGGCCGCGTGTGGACACAGAAATCTTAGGATCCAAAGGCACGCGGGGCCGGTCGAGGAGCTTCAAAAAACGCGCACGTCGCTGCGCAGGGGTCAGATAGTCTTGCATCATGCTCACCATTGTACACAGTTTCACGGCCATTCAGTTTTTGCCTCCCCCCGCCGCTGAGACGGCGACCCCCTCCGGTTCTCGGTCGTTCCTCCCTACGAAGGGGGTAGTTAAGCATACAAAACCCTTCGCGGAGCCCGTACCCAGGGGGTGCCCATGGTCGAGTGGTGCGAGGCCGGGAGGTAAAACGGAATGGCCGTGTACACAGTTTATGCAAAGCAGGAATTGAGTCGAGTGCCGATGAAAACTACAGACAAGGATAGCGCATATGCAACAGTTACTGTTTGTCGTCGGCACTTTTGTCTTCTTTGGCGTTCTTGGCACCCTGGTAGGGATCTGGGAGAGGCGCATTGTCTGGCCCTACTCCGAGCCTTTAAGCCTCGATCTTATGCAGGATGAGTACCGAACGGCTGCCAATCAAGGCTTTGTAGATGCCACTCTTCAGGGAATGCAGCAAGATGGCTTCAGTCTGCTCTGCCGATTTCAAGATGCAAGGCGAGCAAAGTATAAATTAAGCTATATTTTTTTCATTTCACCAGACCGAGCTACACTTGCAATGCTAGGTTATGGCAATATGGTAGGCATACAAATCAAGGGAATCACTCTAATCAGTAAAAATAGTGATGGACATTACTACTATACAACCAACAGCTCTGGTGCAGAAAGATACGATGTCTCAGGAAGCTCAGACACTCAAGTGGCAACTTCAGTAAGAGATTTCAGCACACTTTACGCAAAGCACCAGAAATGGCTCTTACGAAAAACGACACCCAGTGCCTTTCCATCGGATGGAGCACTTCAAGAGTATCGTAAATTTCTTACTAATCGCTGTGATCTACGCCAAAGTCATGGCCTCATCCGTTATTCAGACTCAGAAAAAAATGAGTGGCGGTACACTCTTTTAGGTTCTCTCAAATTTTCTTTTATTGGCACCTTCAGAGGTATTTTTGGACTCTAAGTTGTAGTTCATGTATACGCCGACTGTTCCTAGGCAAACAATCATTGATTGGTTTGAGAAACATTTCTCAGAGCCAAATTTTTTTGGTGTGGATGGCATTTATGACTATATTATCAGAAATAATTTCACTTATAGTACGCTTAATACCAAAGAATACGGACATGCAATTTCAGATGAAGATTCTATAGATCTTTTCCAAAAATTTGTCTCAGTAGATACGGACGAAGAAATAATTGTTATTGTTGACTGGTGCTTCAAGCAGGGTTTATTTTACAAAATGAATCTTAGAGATTTTTGTGATTTCATAATCAATAATGAACGCTGGGTTGTTTTTAACAGCGACTGTATTGTTCTTTTTAATTCAGGCAAAGTTTCCCTTTATCATCATGAAGACATAATCTTATACTCAGAGTTAAAATTTTTATAAATATACTACTAATAATATCACTTAATATTCTAATTTTATCTAGTTCTCTAAAAATAAAAGCAGACGATAAAAAAAAGAAGATGCAGTGATTGTTTGATTTGCAGAGCATCATAAAAAATTTGCAGAGAGCTGTAACTAAATCGCGATTTTTTATATCTAAAAGCTGGAGGTTAGAAATAAATGGCTGCACGACTATCAATCCCTCAGGTGCTTAACACAGCACAGAAGGTCATCAATACCTGGAACGAGAATCCGGGCCTTACGATTGGCAATGCCGCACTTGATAACCAGATTACCGTTATCATGATGGACACTCTTGTCAGTGAGATTCAGGCCGATGATGATGAGATCGAAAAACTCAGAACCCGGCTGACAGGCTTAGTGGATGCACGAGACACCAAAGTGGGGACGCTCTCGGGCTACAATACTCGGGTGAAGAGCGGCGTTCGCTCCAACTTTGGCCCGGACTCAAAGCAGTATAAACAAGTGGGTGGTACCCCCACCAGCGAGCGAAAAACTCCCGTTCGTAAACCCAAACCCGTTTGATCGCCCGCGAGAGCCCTACTGATGCGCCCCCTGTTTACCCTCCTCACCATTTTGCTCCTACTCCCCGCGCGGGCTCACGACCCGCAGCTCTCGGGGCTGCGGGTACTCATTGGCGGGGGCAAGACGACGGTGAGTGTGACGACACATCTCAGTACACTGGCAAGAGCGGAGGGCCAGAAGTCGCTCGATGATCCACAGGTGGAGCTCGCGCTACGCAAGCGGGTGAGGCTCCGGCTCGATGGCGCAAGCTTTGCCCCGGCCACCACCAAGCTCCTACGCGACGATCCCAACGACTTACTCACCTGGCAGGCAACGCTCGGCAAAGAAGTGGAGACACCGGAGATTCTGGCGCGCCTCTACCCGGAAGACAGCACCGCAAAGCTCGTGGTCTCGGTCTTTCGCGACGGCCAGTCCGAGCTGGAGACGCTTCTCGATGCCGATCAACCGTCGCTAGAGCTGCACAAAGACACGCCGCCTGAGAGCCAGTGGCAGGTATTTTGGCGCTTTGTCCGCGAGGGCATCACGCATATCTTCGGCGGGCCAGACCATATTTGTTTTGTTT
The DNA here is from genome assembly GCA_031387365.1 of Armatimonas sp. Classification (GTDB taxonomy): domain Bacteria; phylum Armatimonadota; class Armatimonadia; order Armatimonadales; family Armatimonadaceae; genus Armatimonas. The sequence continues at coordinate 2,911 of JANNDD010000259.1, forward strand.
TGGGTTTATTGCTACTGGGCGGTGGCCTCAAGACGCTGTTAAAAACCATCACGGCGTTCACACTTGCCCACAGCATCACGCTCACAGTCGCCGCACTGGGCATCTACACCCCCTCGCCGCGCCTTGTTGAGCCCCTCATCGCCCTCTCCATTGTCGCGATTGCAGTTGAGAATCTACGATGCCTCCGCTCCCCCGCCGCAGCGACAGGGAAAGGTTGGATGTTCGCCTTTGGCTTTGGCCTCATCCATGGCTTTGGCTTCGCGGGTGCCCTCGCCGAGGTGGGGCTACCACAAAATGCTCTTGGGGTTGCCCTGGCTGCTTTTAACGGCGGCGTTGAGATCGGCCAAGCGCTGATCGTTATTGCTGTTGCTCCCGCACTCGCCAAGCTCGCCGAGGATAGGCCAAAGCTTTACGCCAGCGTCCTCCGGGTTGCCTCCATGGGCATCGGCATCGCGGGACTCTACTGGTTTATTCTGCGATTACGCTAGAGAATAGGTCTTTCGCCTCAGGCTCCTCCGTTGTGTTTATCGCATACTCTCCCCAGAGGTGCACTGAAAATGCGACGAAACATGCTCTATGCCGCCCTGGCGCTCATCGCCGTGCCCGGTGTGGCCCACGCGGGTGATTTTCCCGGCCTAGTTGAAACGCTGATTGCGATCCTGCTCGGGATCGCGCTGGTTCTGGGCGCGCTCACCGAGGTGCTTTTATCTCTCTACAAACACCGAAAAATGCGGTGGCAGCGCGGCCTGGCGTACTCGGGCCTGTGGCTCTTGATCATTTACCTGGTGATCGTGCTAAAACGAGCATAGGTTCCATAGCGTACAATAGCCGCATGGAAAGCCAGCGAAACTGGGCGGGGAATCTGACGTATAGCGCGGAGTGGCTGCATAAGCCGGAGAGCATCGCGCAGGTGCAGGAGCTGGTGTGCCAGTGCCGCCGCCTCAGGGCGCTGGGGACGCGCCACTGCTTCAACGCCATCGCCGACTGCCCTGAGGACATGCTCTCGACCGAGAGGCTCACCAAGATTGTCGGGCTGGATCGGGAACGCCAAACAGTGACGATTGAGAGTGGTGTGCGCTACGGCGAACTGGCGAGCTTTTTGCATGCTGCGGGCTGGAGCCTTCCCAATCTGGCATCGCTGCCGCATATCTCCGTGGCCGGTGCAGTCGCCACGGCAACGCACGGCTCGGGCGATGGCAACGGCAATCTTGCGACATCGGTGATCGGGATGGAGCTGGTGACAGCCAGCGGCGAGAAAGTGCAACTCTCCCAAACAACCCACGGCGACGATTTTTTTGGCATGGTCGTCCATCTCGGCGCTCTGGGCGTGGTCACCCAGCTCACGCTTAAAATCCAGCCCACGTTCCAGATTGCACAGATGGCCTACGCCAACCTTCCCGTCGAGGCGCTCAAAGCCCACTTCGACGAGATCACCAGCAGCGGCTACTCCGTCAGCCTCTTCACGGACTGGCAGAGCGACTTTATCAACCAAGTCTGGGTGAAGTCAAAAACGGGCGAGGTTCCCGAGACACTCTTTGGCGCGCAAAAAGCCACGCAAGACCGACACCCGCTCCCCGACCACTCCGCCGAGAGCTGCACGACTCAGTGCGGCATTCCCGGCCCCTGGCATGAGCGCTTGCCGCACTTCAAGCTCGCCTTCACGCCCAGCAGCGGCGCGGAGCTCCAGAGCGAGTACTTCATCGGGCGCGAAAACGCCCTCGCGGCTTTTACCGCTATCGCCGCACTGCGAGACAAGCTCGCCCCCCATCTCATGATCTCCGAGATTCGCACCATCGCCGCCGACAACCTCTGGCTGAGCCCGCACTACCAGCGTAACTCTGTGGCTTTTCACTTCACATGGCATCCGCACACCGAGCAAGTCCTCGCGCTGCTGCCAATCATCGAAGAAGCACTCGCCCCGTTTGCCCCACGCCCGCACTGGGGAAAAATCTTCACGATGCGCCACACACACTACCCCAAGCTCCCCGACTTCCTGCGCCTGTGCCAGGCGTTCGACCCACACGGAAAGTTCCGCAACGCGTTTCTGGAGACGGTATTCCCGTGAGTACCCGGCTGATCTTGCTGGGAACCGCAGGGGGACCGACGCCAAAAGCAAACCGGGCACCGTCGGCGTATGCCCTGGTGGTGGGCGACGAGACGTTTGTTATTGACGCGGGCAATGGGGTGGGGCAGCAGCTGGCGAAGGCCAAGATCGGGATCAATAGCTTTCGCCATGTTTTTTTGACGCACCAGCACTCCGATCATAGCGCGGATATCGGGACGCTGGCCCTGCTGGCGTGGGCGACCAACCCGAGCAAGCCTCTCACGCTCTGGGGGCCGCCGCCGCTGAAGGCCATGCTGCGCCACTTCCAAGCGTTTCAAGCACTGGACATCAAAACACGAATCGCCGACGAGGGCCGTCCGCCCTTTGAGAGCTTTGTGAGCGTGCGGGAGATCACCAAGCCCGGCGAGCTGCTGAGCGAGAACGGCCTGCGGGTGCGGGCCACGCTCAATGTGCATCCGCCGCTGAAGCACTCGTTTGCCTATCGCTTCGACACGCCCGACCGCTCGATTGTGTTCTCCGGCGACACGACCTACAGCAAAGCCGTAGTGGAGCTCGCGACGGGAGCCGATGTGCTGGTGCATGAAATCATGCTCCCCAGTGCGCTGGAGCCGCTGATTGCCAGCGAACCCAACGCCAAGACGCTCCGGGAGCACCTCCACGCCAGCCACTCCACGCCCGAGCAAGTAGGCCGCGTCGCCACCGAAGCGGGCGTCAAGACCCTCGTCCTCTCACATTTCGTCCCCAGCGGCTACCCATTTCTGCCCGACTCGGTCTGGCACGATGCCGTTCGCCCACACTTCAGCGGCAAGATTATCATCGGGCAGGACTTACTTCAACTATGATGGAGTCCATTCGTCAGGTGGAGCACTTTCTGCCAGGCCAATTAACTGCGGAGGGGCTTGATCCGCGCTGGCAGGCAATCATCACACTGGAGCCCTTGATCGAGTCAGATCCCGAAGCACTCTGGCCGTTCATCGCGCGCTGGGGCTCGCACCCCGACGAAGACCTGCGGATGGCGATTGCAACATGCCTTCTTGAGCATCTTCTGGAATCTCATTTTGCCACCTACTTTCCCCGAGTCGAAGTAATTGCGCAAACGAACTCTTTCTTTGGCGAAACATTTCAGTTCTGTTGGCCACTTGGGCAGGCCCAAATGCCTGAGAATCGAGAGCGCTACACAGCACTCAGTACACTACTTCTTTCCGGCTTGCCCGATCCCAATGGAGAGTAACCAACATGCAACCATCTTTTGATACGACCACCGCCGCGCACCGCTACTTTGCGGCGCATTGCTACAACCTCACTTGGGAGCTTCTCAAGAAGACCGACCGCACGCCAAGCGACGATGTACAGCTCCTAGCCCGCTGCTACGCCTCGCTCTGGCACTGGAGCCAGCGCGACGACGAGACCGATGAAAACCGCTCGATTGGGTACTGGCAGCTCGCCCGCGTCTGGGCCGTTTTGGGCAATGGGGAGCAAGCCCGACTCGCCGCGGA
>JANNDD010000781.1:0-6130 GCA_031387365.1 Armatimonas sp.
CGATTGACTTTTGTCATGTCGAGACCTGGGAGCGATTCCTCTGGTCGCTAGGTCGGGAGCAGTGGCAAAGCCGCCCGCTGAGTGCCGCGCCGTCGGGATTTACGCAGGAGTGGCTGCAGAGCTACGACTTTGTGGGACAGCTTGGCGTGTGTGGAGCCGTCCTTGCAGCCCTGGGAGCTGCCGTCCTTTGGCGACAAGACCGACGGTTGCTAGCGCTACTACTGGGAATCGGGGGAGCCTATGGGGGCGGGTTGCTGCTCGCGCATCTACGGCAGGCGGGAATGGATCTGGCCTACCTGCGTGGTTATGGAGTGGCAGATTGGCATATTCCTCTCTACACGCTGGCAGCTCTTCTGGCATGTGTCGGAGCCGAGGGCTGTGCGCGTAGCCTGCCAAAGCACGGACGGTTTTTCCTGAGTGCACTGGGTGCCGGACTGCTCCTCTGGGGAGGCAGGCAGGCGCTCACGTGCCACTCTCTGCGGCACTTCAACACACCTCAGATTTTTATCGAGGATGTCCTCAAGCCGCTGCCGGTGAGTGCGTTGATCCTCCCCTCGGGAGACAATCTCTTGCTCACGATGGGGTACGCAGCCTCTGGCATTTCGAAGCGCCCGTGGTCTCCGGGCCAGCGAGTACTCTGGGGAAGGGGGCTGCCTTCCCTTGAGGCCATTGACGCCGCTATCGCTCAAGACGGGGTCTGGCGCTCCAAGACTCAGGCTGCCTATCTAATCCACATTGCCATGGAGGATCCCCCCTACCGTTACCGTACACCGCCGCTCTCCGACAGACAGGCGGGGCAGATACCGGTTTTTATTGAGTTTGCTGCCGGGCATCCCCTTGCCGCACAGAATCTGCGACCTGCGGGTTGGCTCTTTGAAGTCCGTCATGCGCCTGTCTCCGACGACGACGTGCGCCGTGCGGAGCAGCAGCTCCACGAGCACTTTCCCCAGCTCTTTCGCCCGCCAACGGGTCGAGAGAACCGTCTAGAGCGGGAGGCACGAGGGCTGATGCACCAAAATCGCGCCGCCTACTTCTACGAGCGTAAGCTCTGGCCCGAGGCCGTCGCTGCCTTCACCCTCGCTTGTGGATACCTAAGCCGCTCGGGCAGCTCCTGGCTCTGCTTGGGCACAGCTTGCGAGAGCACCGGGGAGACGCTGCGTGCACAAGAGGCGTATCTAAAGGCGATCGAGGCCGAGCCGGATCTTGAAGGGCCACGCTTGGCACTGGGGACTCTACTGGCTCAGGCAGGGCACTTGGAGGCAGCACGGATGTTTTTGGCAGACGAGCTTACTCGCAACCCTAAGAACGACGCCGCGCGAACGAACCTGACTCTGGTGACAAGGCAGCTTCAGACGCGGTAAGATGCCTCTGTGAGCATTGAGGCATTTCTGACCCACTTGCGTGCCGAACGTGGCCTTGCGCAAAACACGGCGCTGGCGTACCAGCGCGATCTGGTTCAGTGGGAGCAAAGCCTTCTGCCTCTGACTGCGGAGGGCATCGAGCGCTACGTCGCGCAGCTCCACAGTGTCGGGCTCGCTCCTGCGAGTGTGGCCCGTAAACGCGCCGCGCTCTCCTCGTACTGTCGGTTTCTGAGCCGTGAAGGGCAGCTTGATACCAACCCGGTCTCTCTTGCAGCAACGCCCACACGCCCTGAGCGCAAGCTGCCCCACACTTTGAACACTACGCAGCTTCTCATGCTACTCGCTATCCCGGATCGCACGACACCCAAAGGGCAGCGCGATGGTGCCTTACTTGAGGTGCTGTATGCGGGGGGACTCCGTCTCTCTGAGGCAGTGGGGCTACGCTGGGGAGATCTAGACCCTAAGCAGGGGACTCTTCTCGTGCGTGGAAAGGGCGGTAAAGAGCGCTATGTCCCGCTCGTCGCCCTGGTCTTTGAGAGCCTGCAAGTCCTTCGTCCGGAGAGTGCAAAGCCGACGGACTCAGTCTTTGGTGGCGTCGGGCGGGTCACCCTCTGGAGAGCGGTCAAGGAGAATGTCCTCGCGGCAGGGCTGGGGGATCGCCCCTCGCCTCACTGGCTACGGCACTCGTTTGCCACTCACTTGCTGAATAATGGAGCCGATCTGCGGGCGATTCAGGAACTGTTGGGGCATGCCCGGATAACCACGACCCAAATCTACACCCATGTCGCTACCGAGCGCCTTCGAGCAGTCTATCGGGCTGCCCATCCACGCGCTTGATAAAATCGAAAAAGGCGGTATACTGATTCTCGCACCTCGTCGGGGCGTGGCTCAGCTTGGTAGAGCGCGACATTTGGGATGTTGAGGTCGCAGGTTCGAATCCTGTCGCCCCGATGCGAGTACCAGGCAGTGGTAGGGTGCGAAAAATTAGAATATGCGGGTGTAGCTTAATGGTAAAGCTCCTGCCTTCCAAGCAGATCACGGGAGTTCGATTCTCCCCACCCGCTTCTTAATTCCTATTACAAAGTATCCCCAATTATTTAGTGGGGAAAGCCGGGGCCACACTTGATCTGATACGCCTGTCCGTGGTGGTAGCCAGGGTGGAAGGCAAAGCGGGCGAGGGCTCCTTGCCCTGTGATGATTGGCCCCAGAGCACTCTTAATTTCGGTCTGAAGCAGCTCCGCAGAGGGTTCATAGATGACTTCCTTGACCATTGCGGCTGCCCTGGCGAGCGCATCGGCGACGAACACAGGGGTGAGCTCTGAGGCGTCGAAGGGGAAGGGATTGTCGTTGACGACGCCCTCAGTTGCGCACTTTGCCACGCGGGCTAGGTCTTCGGGGACGGGGTTACCTGCCAGTTGGCAGAGGAACCAGACCTCTACTCCCGCGACGTGAACCGCCATCTCACCGATGGAGAGAGAGCCGGGATACAAGCGGAAGTTTAGCTGCTCCTGGCTCAGGCTCAGAACTTCCTGATCGAATCGCCCACGGCTCAGCTCCCAAGATACGGAAAAATCACTACTCATAGCGCTTATTCTATCGTCCTTTTTTTGTATTCTCGTACTATTGCGCGGAACATACGGGGTGTGCCTGAGCCGATACTTAAAGTAGATACATTGCGTGTGAGGAGTGAAATTGAAAGAACTTCGCAAAAAACTAAGACTTGATATTTTGTCTTTCCTGACCGGGGTGCTTGTTAGCTGCTCGCTCGGTGTGGTGTTTTATTTTTGGCAAGCGTCCCAACCAGAACAGCCATTGGTAAGCCAAAACACCGAGGCTACGGTTCATGTGGTGTCTACTTTAATGCGCTTAGACTATGAGAAAAATCTTGAGACGGCGAATGAAAAGTATAAAGGTAAGGTTGTCCATCTTGGAGGTGAGCTTGCATCTGTTAACGTTGAATCTGCGGAACACTCGTACATGCTTCTCTCAAATCGTGTGAAATGTTACTTTGATGGGCCTCAGGAGTCTTTGGATAAAATCCCAGCCGAGACGTATGTGACCCTGAAAGGGATCTGCGCAGGAAATATTCATGGGAATATTGTGATGGAACACTGCATGTTACTCAGCCCCGCTGACTATTGATGGCGTAAGATTTTTCCGCCACGTGCTCCGGTGGGTTTGCCGTCGTGCCAGGTGCGCTGGCCGGAGACGATGACCGTGCTGACTCCAGTGGCGAGGGCGTGCGGGGCGATAAACGTGGCATTCTCGTGGATTGCATCGGGGGAAAACACGGTGATGTCGGCGATGCTACCCACTTTTAGGTTCCCGCGCTCTGTCCAGCCGAGGCGCTGTGCGGGAAGGCTGGTCATGCGCCGAATGGCTTCGGGGAGAGTTAGTAGGTTTTTCTCCTTGACGTAGTGCTCCAAAATCCGTGCGAAGGTGCCGTAGGAGCGCGGGTGGGGGCGGTGTGCTTCAGAATCGAGGGCAGCGGGGTTCATGGCGACGGAGTCTGAGCCAATCATCACGCGCGGGTCAGAAAGAATGCGCTCGACATCGGTCTCGCTCATGGCGAAGTGCGCGGCGCTGACCCAGCCGCTTCCCTCTGCGAGCAGGTTCAGGATGAAGTCGCGCGGGTCGAGGTTCTGCGTCTTGGCATTTGCCGTGATGCTCTTGCCAACCAGCGCTGCGTGGGGGCAGGAGGCGATCTCGATGGCATCCCAGGAGACGCCGCCGGAGCGTTCAAGCTCACCCATCCACTCTCGAGCACGGGCACGCAGTGCGGGATCGGTGAGGTTTTGGGCGAGATCCTCGGGGTTTCCGGCATTGGCCCAGGTGGGGAGCACGATCACGGCGAGGCTGGTCTGGTAAGCGGTGTAGGGGTACTGATCCAGAAGTATGTCCATGCCACGGCCCTGCGCAGCGTCTACCATCGCCAGAGTCGAGAGAATCTTGCCCCAGTTGCGCCTGCGCTCGGCCTTGTGGTGTGAGAGCTGAAGCGGTAGCCCCGCGCCCTCGGCCACGGCGATCGCCTCCGCCACCGACTCCTCCAGTAAGTCACCCTCGTCTCTTAAGTGTGTCGCGTAGAACCCACCGTAGCCTGCCGCGACCTTGGCAAGCGCCGTGAGCTCCGCCACATCAGCGTAGCTTCCAGGAACATACTCCAGCCCACTGGAGAGGCCAACCGCCCCGGCCTGCATTGCCAAGTCCAGCTCACGCTGCATCGCTGTCAGCTCGGTGTCACTAGGTGGGCGCTGCGCCATGCCCATCACACGTTTGCGGAGGCTCCCGTGCCCGGCAAGTGTGGCGATATTGATCGCCATGCCACTCTCCTCAACCCTAGCAAGAAACCCGGCGAGGGAGTCCCAGTTTAACGTGCCGCCCGCGCCCTCCAGCCAACGGCGCTCCAGCCCAAACTCGGGTGCGCTTGTCGCGAGCCCCAGAGAGATCCCGCAGTTGCCGACGACTTCGCTCGTCACGCCTTGGGCCAGCGACGACTCCATGCCGGGCGTGAAGAGTACAGAGACATCGGAGTGGGTGTGGATATCAATAAAGCCCGGCGCAATCACTTGCCCGGTCGCATCAATCGTGGTGAGTGCTTCGCTGCGCACCAAATCCCCAATCGCCGCAATCTTGTCGCCGATCACGCCCACATCGGCGCGAAACAGTGGGGTGCCAAGGCCATCGGCCACAAGGCCACCAGAGAGAAGAAGATCGAAGCGTTGCGTTATCACGGGTGCTAGTGTACCCGGTTGTGGGAGCGCAAAAACGGTCTCTCAAACGCCAGGTGAAAGAGCCAGCAGAGCCCGAGTGTTACCGGCAGCACGCTGATGAGAACGAGAGAAAACAACGGGAGCGGGGCGGAGTTAATGTGCGATGCGAGTGGGTGCAGGCCCAGAGCGAGCAGGGGATCGTGGAGCAGGTAGAGGCTGTAGGAAAAACTCCCTAGCCAGAGGACGGGGCTGCTGCAGAGGAGTGCAAAGAGCCGTGGGGGTGCCAGGGCGCCGACAATTAAGACCGCAGCTGTGGCACTGCCAAGAAGCAAGTCTAGGCCGATCAGGAGCGCTCCTGCCTGCCAGGGAGTGTGCGGCCAGGGGAAGTTATCGCGCCAGATGGTCAGCTCCGCCGCCACACAGGCAAGTGTCAGGAGTGCTGCAAGTGCTCTGAGGGCATGGTGGCTGAGGCGAGGGGGATGGGCGACCCACTCGGCGGCGAACATTCCCTGGATAAATAGCAATAAGAACCACGGACTCGTGCCATCAAGCTGGAGCGCCATGGGAATCGCCACCAGAGCCGCCGCCACAGCGAGAACCCCGCCCCGCCCTGCATGCCGCCGAATGGGGAGCAGTACCAGGGCGAAGATAAAATAGATCTGGCACTCCAGCGCGATACTCCAGAACGGCCCATTGATGGCGATAGACCAGCGCGGGGTCCAGTTGTGAACCAGAAGGACGTGAGTGAGCAGGCTCTGCCACTCGCGTGAGTGCGGCGGCAGAATTGCGGGCACCATCATCCCAAGAAGCAGGCTGATGAGCATTGCCGCGAAGTACGCGGGCAAGATGCGTCGGGCGCGCCGCGTTAGGAAGCTCGGCGACAGAGGCAGGCCCGCACGCGCGGCAATCGGTAGCATCAGGCAAAAGCCCGAGAGCACAATAAAGATCGCCACTGCGACATGACCGAACTTAAGTAGGTGAAACCAGCGCGGGAAAGTATCGGGGGGGGCCACTGCCACAAAGCGCGCCCAGATATGATTGAGAACGACATAGAACGCG
>JANNDD010000366.1:0-1958 GCA_031387365.1 Armatimonas sp.
GGCATACCGAGTTTGGTGCAGGCTTGGCCCATCGCCCAGGGGGAGAGGGCAAAGCCGAAGCCATCGTCGTCTGCACCGGGCCAGTAAATGCGCCCGTGTTGCATGGAGACTTCGCGAATGGGCACGAGATTATCGTGCTTACCCGCGTCGTCTGCGCTCACGCGCTCGCAGACCTCATCAAGGTTCATAGGGGAATATTTCCTTTCAAGTCTCCCCAAGTTAAGGGGAGGGAAGTGGGTTGTAAAGATTCACGCGGCGTGGGGCCTCTGTGGTTTTCTGGAGAGGCGTTGCCTCGCCGCGCTAGGCAAGAGTAGAGCACACTCTCAAAATCTCCAACGAGACTGAACTAAGGACTTAAGAGGACTGGCCGTATTAGGTGTGCCTGCGTTTGGCTGTGGCTTGCAACGGAACGGAAAGTCTAATTGAGGAGTTGCCCTAACGAAGAAAATCCCGAGAAGCGATATGCCTCTCGGGGTAAGTGGTGCTGTCATATAAGGCGGAAATCGTTGAAGCGTAGCGGCATCCAGCGCCTCGCCCAACGGCAAGCGATGGCGACAAGGAGTGAAGGGTTGCCTTGCTCTGTCCAAGCGGCGTTAGCAAGCTCCAACGTCTCGAACGTCGCTGAGACCGCCAGCAGTTTCCCTGAAGGTTCCAAGCACTTGCAGAGGGCGTAGCGACCCGCGAGCTGGATAGCCCGCTCTCGCGAGAGCGTGGAAAGCTTCGGATCGGCCTTGCGCTTTCCATACCCCGTCCAGGGTGGCTGGGCACGTTTAACCTCTTGCTGCTCCTGCCGGATTGCATAGGAGAATGCGACTGTAGCCTTCTCCTGTGCCATGGCCTCGATGCTGGCTGCATCCCGACCAAGCTCCTCGCCGTGGTAAGTAAGCGGCAACTCGACCCGCTTGATGTGCGTTCCATCTCCGTGTTCGAAACGAAAGATGTGCCATTTTGGGCCTTGCCTGGTGTAGCGGCATGTGCCGCTCATACCATCGGGGTAAGTGACAGTGCACTCATGCCAGCGGATGTGAAGAGGGCTGCGCCGTTTCACGTCCCAAGCATTGGGTACGTCGGCGACAACACCCGTCTTGAGAGCGAGAGCCTTGAGCGCCTGCTCCAGCTCACCCTCTCGAAACGTTGTGTAGATAGGGGATCGGGCCAATGGATTTCTGGCCTCCTGATTTTGTAGTGTCTCCAGCAGCTCCTTTGCCATCAGGCAACGGGTGCCCGAGCGGAGGCCATCATAGAGGAGTCAGGCAGAAATGCAACGAGACTGAACCAGGCTTCACCACTACGAAAATCCAAAGTCGTTTGTGGAGCTCACATTGAATGCCTTGATGGGTAAAAGAGGCGTTCACGGGTTCAGTCTCGTTGCATGTTCGGTATACGTTCGGGCAAAATAGGCAAGTCGTGCGCACGACACAAGTTTATTTCTAGCCCCCTATTGCCATGCCAAAATCGGCGCAAGGACCGCCCCTCGCCTTCAATCGAGTGCGGGCGGTTCTGCTACACATACCCCACTACACCGTCGCTCCCAAGGCGCAACTTGCCCTGGAAACGGGAGTCTCCCAGAACGCCATGTCCCGCATGGTTCGGGGCAAGCTCAATCCGAGCTACCTTACGGCGGAGCTGATCTGCCGAGCTATCAATCGGCGAAGTAGCCTGAAACTACCTGTAGACGAGATTTTTTCTACGGATGGCTACTATCCGACTCCCTCTGTCTGCGCCCTCATGGGCTGTAAAGGCTGCTTACCTCCTGAAGCTTGGGATGAGCGCTCCGACAGACTCAAGCCTGAGTGGAGACATCAAAAACCAGGGGAGTGGTCACGCGTGGAAGCCGACCCAACCTCTCCTGGTCACCCCATTTAACGCCTATTTCATGAACACGAAAACCCCGAACAAACTCCGGCAGCGGTTGCTTGAGCTGCCCTTTGATGCGTATCTCAAGATCATCGCGCTCC
>JANNDD010000390.1:0-1914 GCA_031387365.1 Armatimonas sp.
CTCCAGAGTCTCTTTGAGCCAGGGACGAATAGAAACAGAAGGCGCACCGGCGAACAACCCAACACGATTCTGCAACTGAATCCCAAAACGATCCAGAAGGATATCTATCGTAAACTTACTGTATGCCATCTTGCTCTCTCACCTCCCGCAAAACCCGCTCCTGCTCCAACATCCAAAGCCGCCAACACTCCTGCTGCTGCTCCATCCAACGATGTTTCTCTTCTCCTCTGGCACAATAGGGCGCATCGCCAATTTTCTGGTAGTAATCCAAGAGAATCCGCCTAGCTGCAGCATGGAAAACCATCGCTGCTTGGCTACAGTCATTCACATACCAGATACGGCTCTCTGGGATATTTACCTCGAACCATTCCGCATGTTCGATAAAACCGGGCAGATAGCCCCGCTCATAACCTGGGCCATAGTAAGAATCTCCCAAGTTCACTTCTAGGAAAATGCTCTGTGGGAAGACATCCCAAATGGAGTATTTTCCTAAGGTTGGGTAGCTGAGAAATCGCCAGTCGGGGGCAAGTAGCTCAACAAGACGTTCCCTACCAATATCTGCCAGATACGAATCAAATCCTAGATCGAAGCTAGCGACAAACGCATCTCGCCAGCGCTCCCAATCCTCCGAGGTGGTTGAATTGGAAACTTGGACGTAGAGAATAGCACCAGTTGGCATGGATTTTAGCTTTGTCTCTCGACTATCGGATCAATCCACTCACGGGCAAGCATGATGCCCTCTAAATGGTCGAAGTCCATGTCCGTGGTCAAGAGCGTGGCCCCCGTCACGCGAACGGTGGCGGCGATCCAGAGATCATTTTTCCCCATCTTGATACCTTGCGTTCGGCTGTAGACATCCACCTCCGTGTAGGCTTTAAGAATCTCCTCCTGCTCGATAGGCACAGTGCGAAACGCTCCCAAGACGAACTCAAGCTGTGTGAGCGCAGGCTTTCCCCACTCACGGTATGCTGCCATCGTCCTAGCCTCGGCCTCACTAACGTAGGAAACCAGAGCAATCTCACTCCGAGACAAGAGCCGATACTCAGGCTCTATCTTCTGCTGAACCACACTCCGGCGAGCATAGTGCAGGATGATATTCGTATCCAGCAGATAGAGTGTCTCCACCTACGATTCTTCCTGGAGTAGCTGAACCAACTCGGCATCGCTCTCGTGGATTTCCAGAGCGCCGACAATCCGATGCAGGCCATTGGTTCCATCGTTTGCCGGGTTACGTGGCTGAATTTTCGCCAGCCAGGCAGGCGGCTCGGGACGGACATAGCGCGGTTTTTCCGTAGTTGCCTCCAGGTCGTGACGCAGGGCAGCCAGGGCAAAGTTATGGCGCTGCGCTTCAGGAAGCCGCTGCCAGCGCTCGGCAAGCTCGTCGGGCAGCTCCAAAGTGATCGTCATTTATTGAGCACCTCATCTAAGTTCAGCATCTGGTTGGCGAGCATGGTCCAGGCGGCGAGCTGGCTGGTGTTGAGGCTTAGGTCGGGCTTGGACTCGCCGAAGTTGATCAGCTCACGGGCTTCTTTGGGATTGGCGTCGTAGTGCTTTTTCAGCTCGTCTAGGCTCGTCTCCGTAATGACGCGTTCGGTCGCGGTGAGCGGGCGGGCGAGGAGTCGGCGGGCGATGAAGTCAAGCGTATTGCCGCTCTTGAGGGCGTGGGTGGCGAGGTGCCGTGCGGCCTCGACGAACTGGACATCGTTGAGCGTGACCAGGGCTTGCAGGGGCGTGTTGGTGCGCTCGCGCTTGACGACACACGTCTCGCGGTTAGGGGCGTTGAAGAGCTCCATCGAGGCGGGCGGGGCGGCGCGCTTCCAGATCGTGTACATCGAGCGGCGGTAGAGGCTCTCACCCGTGTCTCTTTTGTAGTCGCGGGTGTTGGAGCCGATCATCGCCACTGCCTCCCAGACC
>JANNDD010000401.1:0-2005 GCA_031387365.1 Armatimonas sp.
GGTGATAGATCTCCTTGTCTCTCTACTTGTTCGGGTCAGTGGCTCTTGCGCCACTGCCATGGGGGGATGGGTGCTAGCATGGCCCAGAGGCCGCGCTTGGCGGCTCTGGCGGTGTCTTCGGCGAGGCGTAGGTCTCGGGAATCGGGCGCGTACTGCGGGCTCCACCACGCCAGGCCGGTCTCGATCTGCCTTCGCTCGATGCTCGGGTAGCTTGGCGTTCCAATTTGCGCGACGAGCCGACCGTACTTGTCTTTCTCTATGGGCTGGATAGTCAGGCTCTGCCCAACCAGCAAAGTGCCAAGTGTAACCCGTGCCATTGGGCCAGAGGGTTGGTTCATCTCCGGCGCATCGGCTCCGAAGAGGCGGATGGTGATGGTTTTCAACGTGTCGCAGCTCGCGTGGAGCGTGTCGCCATCCACTACCTCGATCACTCGGCAGGTGTCAAGCGCGGGAAGCGTGTTGGGAAGTGATTTCGAGCCGGTTGGCCAGACTGTGGCTAGCCCGCCGCCGATCACAGCGATGCCCGCTCCTGTTCCCAGGATAGCTGCCCGCTTCTTACGGCTGGCTGGGGTGGTCTTCGTCGGTGTCTGCACTGGCTTTCTCCTTTCGCTTACGGCGGCGATCCCGAATCCGCCGCAGTGCCCGTCGCCTAGCGCTGCGGAACTTTGGTTGGGCACGTAGCCACCAGGTGAGAGCGACGACGAGACCGATAAGCGCGTTTATCAGGCGGTTCTCGGCCTCGTCGGTTATCACGGCGAGAGTGTGCATGGCTTTACGCCGTGACGATCACGAGTGAACTCTGCGGCGCTCCCTGGAAGCCAGAGTCGCTCACCGGGATGATCTTCACTCCGACTTTCACACCACCGGCAGGCACGCCGAATTTGCTCTCGTAGGAATCACCGAGATCTGCGTTGAGCAGGTCGCCCGTGTCTGCCGTAGTAATGAGGCGGAAGCTGGCATCGGGGATGACACTCCGGCCCGCGGACATCGGTTCCGTGGCGAAGAGGAGCAGCTTGGAAGCAAGTGCAGTAGCAGCAGCCCCCAGCTTGAGCTCTAGCTCGCCCGCTACCGTGACATTGAGCGTGGGAGCGAAGTCAGCAACAGGGACAGTAGGCTCGATGGCCAGCGGTGCATCATCCAGCTCGGGGAGAGCAAACTCTCCGCGTGTGGCGTTAAGCGCGATGTAGAGCCGATGCCCCGTGGGGTTGTAGAGATCGCCGTACTTACCCGTCTTGGTGATCTGTCCCGCGAGGCTATTCCAACCGACGCGCTGCTCCTCCGTGATCGTGCTCCAACGTGCGGCAAAAACGCTAAAACGGTCACGAACGTTCATCTGCCGCTCGGAGTTGGGTTGCTCAGGAACGGTGTTCTTACGAAGGTAGAGGCCGCTGGGGTTGCGGGCGAAGACGTTGTCGCCGAACTTGCCGCTGGCATCATCGAGAAGGCTGTTGAGTTTGACTTTCATGGTGTGGTTCTCCTGATACTGTTTTAGTCTGTCAGACAGGAACCACAAAGACGAAGGCAGCGAACCTTGCTCGTGGTTCGCTGCCATAGATACGAGATTATCACACGGACGTTTGCCTGTCAAGTAGGCCAGGTTCTTCGATTCACAAGGGGGCTTACGTCACCTCCGCGCGAGGCGCTACGGTCACGCAGCCCGTGCAGAACACTTCGCTTCCGAGGCGGCCACGGTTCCCCCGCGAGCGGGTTCCCACCGTCGCCGCGAGCAGGAAGAAACTTGATCTGGTTTTTCCCCCTTCCGTCCCCCAGGGGAAACGTGTAATCAGCCTTTCTCTCTCATGCTGTGGCAGGGGGCAGGGCTTGTGCTATCCGGTGGGCGGGTGCGGCGCGTCGGTCGGCACGGGGTGCGGGTGCAGCTCGGTCAGCTTCGCTCGCCGCCGCCGTCGCAGAAGCGCGGGGAAAGCCCGAAAGAGGTTAAATTAAACTAATTATTATGCAATAAAAATCATAATAAATAAAGTTAAATAAGGCAAATAAGTGTTTG